>JAUYED010000103.1 GCA_030691525.1 Bacillota bacterium
ATGTCTACGCCAGTTCGCGCCACGGCGGCAAGGTCTTTGTCCCCCATGTTCCCCGAGGCCTCGACGAGCGCCCTTCCGCCCACCCGCTTCACCGCTTTGGCCATCTCGGGCAAACCCATATTGTCCAGCATGATGATATCCGCTCCGCAGGAAAGCGCCTCTTCCAGCTGAGTAAAATCTTCAACCTCTACTTCAATCTTCATCGAGCGCGGCGCCCGGCGGCGTGCCGCCTTCACTGCATCTGTAATGCTTCCCGCCGCTCGTATATGGTTGTTTTTGATAAGTACGCCGTCACACAGGCTGAAGCGGTGGTTGGAGCCGCCGCCTGTTTTTACAGCGTACTTCTCCAGCGCCCGGAGTCCCGGGGTGGTCTTCCGGGTATCTGTAATGATCGCTTTGGTGCCCTTGACAGCCTCCACTGCTTCACGTGTGCGTGTCGCTATCCCAGACATGTGCTGCAGGAAATTCAGCGCGACCCGTTCGCCTGTGAGGACGGCGCGCGCCGGGCCGGACACCTCTGCTATCACCGCCCCTTTTTCCACCGCATCCCCGTCATCTACATGGCACTCCAGTGATATCGCCCTGTCCATCATCTCAAAGACGCGCTTCACCACCGGCAAGCCGCAAATGATGCCATCCTCTTTGGAAATGAAGCAGCCGGAGGCATGTTTGTCTATACTGACGGTGGACAGCGTAGTTATATCGCCCCTGCCGATATCCTCGGCCAAAGCGATGCGGACTATCTTATCTACGGCATGCATATCCAGCATGGCTATCCCTCCTGCTTTTCGTCATCGCGGTAGTGCGCGCCGATGCTCTCCTTCCGCTCCAGAGCGGCCTTTAATACGCGCTGCGCGATAGAGGCCATATTGTATGTTTCAAATTCCCTGATATCTGAAAATGCCGTCGCATCCATCCGGTCGTAGATCTGGCCGGTCTTTTCGATGGCTTCGGTCAATCCGGCAGCATTCCTTATGATCCCGCCTTTTTTTGTCATCAGTTCCCGTATCTCCGTGCGGAAGGATTCGATATCCATGTCATCATCGCGCTTTGATACAGCTTTTTCCAGCTTGGGTGTCCCGGGTTTGCTGCCAACTGACCCGTTGATGTGCTGCGCGCATCTCCGCCCGAAGACCAAGCATTCGAGAAGCGAGTTGCTCGCAAGCCGGTTTGCGCCGTGCACGCCCGTACATGCCGCCTCGCCGCAGGCATACAGCCCCGGGATGCTGGCTCTGCTGTCTATATCCGCTTTTATGCCGCCCATGAAATAGTGCTGCACAGGCAAAACGGGTATCCAGTCTATGGCGATATCTATATCGCGCCGCATACACTCGTAATAAATGGTCGGAAAACGGCTTTTCAGAAAATCCCTCGGCTTTGATGTGATATCCAGATAGACATGGGGAAGGTCGGACTTCCTCATCTCGTTTATTATCGCCCGGGAAACGATGTCCCGCGGGGCCAAGTCCCCCATCGGATGCACTTTTATCATGAAGCGCTCCCAGCGCCTGTTCCTCAGTACGGCGCCCTCGCCCCTGAGCGCCTCTGAAATAAGGAAGAAACGCCCCCTGTTATCAGGATGGATCAGCGCGGTGGGATGGAACTGTACGAACTCCATATCTTTAAGCTCGGCTCCGGCGCGCATGGCAGCTGTGATGCCGTCACCCGTAGCGCAGCTCGCGTTGGTGCTGTTCCTGTAAACACGCCCGATGCCGCCCGACGCGATGACTATCCTGGGAGCAGCGAAATAGCGGCAGGGCAGTTTGCCGCAGGCCGCGGCCACGCCTGTCGCAGCCCCGTTTTCATCCGTGAGAACGTCCACAAGAAAGGCGTTATCTATCATCCTGATATTGCTGCGCTCTGAAGCTGCCCTAAGCAGCGTTTTTGTCAGGTGAAAGCCAGTGGCGTCACCGCCGCAGTGTATGATGCGGTTTTGGCTGTGTGCGCCTTCGCGGGCGATGTGAAGCCGGCCGTTGCTCTCCAGGTCGAAAGGAACGCCCAGCTTTATGAGCGATGTGATGTCAGCAGGGCCCTCGCTCACCAGCACGCGCGCCGCCTCAAGCTCGCACAGGCCGGCTCCGGCAGCGAGCGTATCCTGCAGGTGCGCTTCGGGGTCGTCCCCCCGCTCTACCACGGCCGCGATGCCGCCCTGAGCGTACATCGAGTTGCTTTCCTCTGGGCCGGATTTGTTCAATACGATGCAGGAAAGCCGCTCATCCAGGTTCAATGCGGTGTAGAGCCCTGCCACGCCGCTGCCGATGATGATGACGTCTGCATCGCAGCGCTCCATCCCATTCAGGTCTTCATTGAAGGTATAACGCCTCAAAAAGTCATCCCCTATCCAAACTATAATGAAAGCATCCGGTTCAAGCTTTCGGCTGCGCCTTTCATGACCTTTTCATCTATCTCGATACGGTTCTCCATTTTTTCGAGTGAGTTAAACACGCTCTGGAGTGACGTTTTTTTCATATTGGGGCATACGAGCAGCCCGGACAGTTTGAAAAAGCGTTTGCGAGGGCAGAGCTGCGTCAGGCGGTAGAGGATCCCGCTTTCCGTCCCGATGACGAATTCCCCGCTGTCCGATTTTACGGCGTAATCTATGATTTGAGACGTGCTGCCGGTAAAATCCGCCCTGTCCACCACTTCGGGGATACACTCGGGATGGACCAGGAGCAGCGCATGGGGATGGTCCCTGCGCGCTTTTTCCACATCCTCCACGGTGATATCGTTATGGACGTGGCACCATCCGTCAAAAAGGATGAAGCGCTTATCTTTGACAAAGCGCGAAACGTAATGCCCGAGGTTCTTATCGGGGATGAAGATTATCTCCTTTTCGGGCAGTGATGAAACGACTTTGACGGCGTTGGACGAAGTGCAGCATATATCGCTTGCGGCCTTGACTGCCGCGCTTGAATTCACGTAGCATACGACTGCGGCGGCGGGGTGCTGCGCGCGAAGCGATGCGACGTCCTCGGGCGTTATCATGTCGGCCATAGGGCAGCCGGCGTAAAGATGCGGCAAAAGGACGGTTTTATCCGGGCTCAATATTTTGGCGTTTTCGGCCATGAAATAGACGCCGCAGAAGACGATGACATCGGCGGTCGTATCTTTGGCTTTCCTGCTTAGCTCCAGCGAATCGCCTACAAAATCCGCGATGTCCTGTATTTCGGGCAGCTGGTAGAAGTGTGCGAGTATCACCGCGTTCCGTCTTTTTTTCAGATCGTTTATCTTATCTATAAGCTCCATCATCTATTAAAAAAGCGCATCCTTTCAGAAAAAGTGCGCATCCCGCCGCGCCTTTATGCCTTTTTGGTAATTATAACAATAACATAATATCGTCGGCCTTTACAACGGATTTTATCGCATATTGTCCCTTTATAAAGACGGTCCTATCCATTGAAAGGACGAGGGTTAGAAACCCTGACTTTCCCGTCATTTATAAATCCGCAACTATTATCTGCAATCCCGTATGGTTTCATAACGGCATAAAAAAGGAGAAAGAAAACGCTCTATATGAAGAGCGCTCCAAGAAAGCATATCCTTACAGGATTTAATACTGCTTCCGGTCTTTTTTCTCCGCCCACATGGCAAAGGGCTTGAGGCATTCTTCGTACATGAACCGGAAGGACTCGAGCCGGCATGCTTCTGCTTTGCCGCATATCTGCTCATAGATGCGCTTATCTTCGAAGCCCGCCTGTTCCGCCTCTTCACGCGTGCAGCCGTAATACAGCCGTGGTATTTTCGCCCAGATCACCGCCGCAAGGCACATGGGGCAGGGCTCGCAGGATGAATAGATCTCGCAGTCGGAGAGGTCGAACCTGCCGAGTTTAGCGCAAGCGGCGCGGATGGCCTGCATCTCCG
>JAUYED010000118.1 GCA_030691525.1 Bacillota bacterium
GTGCTTATGTCGCTGATTTGATTGCCACCCAAATAAAGTTCAGTCAGGTTTGTCAGACTGGATAATGCGCTTATATTGCTAATTTGATTGCAGGATAAATCAAGTTTAGTCAGCTTCGTCAGGCCGGACAGCGCACTGATATCGCTGATTTGATAATTGCTGCCCAAATCAAGCACAGTCAGTTTTGTCAGACTGGATAGCGCGCTTATATCGCTTATTGGATTCCAGTCCAAATCAAGCTCAGTTAGATTGCTAAAATATTTCAACGGGGTTATATCACTGATACCCTTTTCTTCTAGTTTTAATTCTGTTATCTTATCTACATCGTTGACAGTAATATCACCCGTTGGTTTTGATATCGCCTCTCTTATTGCGTTCTCCAAGTTTACATCTTCAAATACTATTACAACCGGACTGCACCCGGTGATGACGAGAGATAGAATGAGGATGATAGAAACTATGCTTGATATACGGTGTGGCATAGCAGTCGCCTCCTTTTCAATTTAATTCATCTAAACCAATTCTATCCATTAATTAATGATATTTCAATAGCTTTATATAAAGCAATATCAAAAGGCGGGGGCCACTTTCCTTATCGGGATGGGGGCTTGGGAAGGGGGGGCAAAGCCCCTCTCCCAATTTAAAAAAGGGCTTCCGCCCTAAACCAATCTGACTTCTAATCCAGTATGATGACCGCCATAAAGACAAGCGGCTCATCCTTTTCATTCCGTATGCTGTGGTACGCGCCTCCGCCCGTCATCGTCGCATCTCCCGCACAGAAAGGCTTGACCGTCCCGCTATCGTCCACGATGCCTTCTCCGCTGATGCAGTAAAATAGCTCTGTCTCGCCCTCATGCTTGTGCTCCCCGATGGAGCACCCCTTCTCAAGGACAATCCGTCCGGCCAGCCGGCACCTGGCAGGCAGGGCTTCTTTCGGCAGGAGCGATAGTTTTACGGCGCCCTCTCCGCCGCGCATCTTTTCCCTGACCTCGCCCGCCATGCTGCTTTGTTTTATTATCATTCAGAACAGCCCCCCTGGCTAATTCTCTATCCGGATGACATTATCCACCTTAGCCACTTCGGGCAGCTTGCTTATCTCGGCTATGGCCGCCATCATGGCATGTTCATGCGCCATATAGGTCACGAATATCACAGGCGCGCTTCCCCCATTCGGCCTTCTCTGCTTCACCGAAGCAAGGTTGACGCCGAACTTTCCAAAAACGCCGGATATCTTTGCCAGCACGCCCGGCTGGTTGGCGGCGCTGAGGCGGATGTAATACTCCGTCTCCCAGTCACTCACGAAGGTAACCTCTTTCGAGGGCTCGTCGTCATTGTAGAACGTCGTGTACCTGTGCTTCTGCGCCTGGCATGCGGTTATGATATCGGATACCACTGCGCTGGCAGTGGGCGGCCCTCCCGCGCCGCGCCCGTATAACATGAGGTCTCCCACGGGATCGCCTTTTATGAAAATGGCGTTGAAGGCGCCCTTCACAGAAGCAAGCGGATGGCTCTGCGGGATCATGGTGGGGTGCACGCGCGCCTCGATGGATGCGCCGTTCTTTTTCCCGATGGCGAGCAGCTTGATGACGTACCCCAGCTCTGCAGCATTGGCGATATCCTCGGTCGTGACGGTGCGGATGCCTTCATGGAATATCCGCCCCACCGGCACCTTTGCATGGAAAGCCAGCGAAGCAAGGATGGAGAGCTTGTAGACTGCGTCCAGGCCATCTATATCATAAGATGGGTCGGGTTCCGCCAGCCCCAGTTTTTGCGCGTCGGAAAGCGCCTCCGGAAAGCTCCTGCCCTTTTCGCTCATATCTGTCAGGATATGATTGGTCGTTCCGTTGATGATGCCGTATATGTTTGTTATGTTATTGGCTTGAAGCGATTCGTTGATGGTTTTGATCACAGGTATGCCGCCGGCGACGCTGGCTTCGTAGTAGAGCCCCGCGCCGCTTTCGCGCGCGGCTTTATCCAGCCGGTGCCAGTGCGTGGCCAGCAGCTCTTTATTGGCTGTCACAAAGGACTTGCCTTTTTTGAGCAGGGCGAGGGCATAATCCAGCGCCGGCTGCGTCCCGCCGATGAATTCGGCCACTACGCTGATATCATCATCGTCCAGTATCCGGCTGAAATCGTCCGTCAGAAGCTTTTCATCAACGATCTTGCGCGCCTTTTCTATATCCTTTTCCAGGATCTTTTTAACGACTATCTCGAGGTTTTCCTTATGGGTTATCGCGCTCATGCCTTCGGTCAAGACTTTATAAACGCTGCTGCCTATGTTCCCAAAGCCGAGCAGCCCGACATATACTTTCTTCACAGCCATAGGACACCGCCTTGTCTCATATCATCTGTTTCTTTCGTAAAGTATTCTAAGACCGAAAAGCGAGAGCCGGCTCTCTACCGCTTCGATATTCTTCGTTTCGGAGCTGATGAGGTTGGCCATGCCGCCTGTGGCGACGGCCTTGGCTTCGCTTTCGCCCATTTCTTCACGCATTCGCTCTATCATGGTATCCACCATGCCTGCATACCCGAAGATGATGCCCGACTGCATCCCGCCCACCGTATTCCTCGCGATCACGCGCGGCGGCTTGAAAAGCTCTATCTTGGGGAGGCGCGCCGTCTGGGAGACCAGCGCATCGGCGGATATCTTCACTCCCGGGCAGATGGCCCCGCCAAGAAAGTCTCCCCCCGCGTCTACGCAGGAGAATGTGGTCGCCGTGCCGAAATCCACCACGATGCACGGAAGTTTATAAATATCGTAGGCGCCTATCGCCGTGGCAAGGCGGTCGGGCCCCAGATCTTTGGGGTTTTCATACCGGATATTCATGCCCGTTTTGATGCCGGGGCCCACAAAAAGCGCCTCTTTTTTGAAATACATCTGGCACATATGTTCAAGCGTGTAGTTGAGCGAGGGGATGACCGAAGAGATGATGATGCCTTCCACTTCATCCATATCGTACTGGCCGTACTGGAAAAACTGCATTATCAGCATGCCGTACTCGTCCGCAGTGCGTATCCTGTCCGCGGAAACGCGCCACGACGCCGAAAGGGCTTTATTTTTGAAAAGCCCGCATTTGATATTCATATTTCCAACGTCCATTACGAAAACCATGTTTTATGCCTCGCTTGGTTTTACTAACATAAATCTGCTTTTATATGCACGTTTGAGCGCCAAAACAATCGGGACGGTCAGCAGCACAGCCGCAGCCGCCTCGGGCAGTCCGTTAACGAGGGCGGTGCCAGTAATAAATGCCATAACTCCTATTGCGGCTATTTGGGGAATTTGAGTTAAAATACCTCCTACAAGGAAATACATCATACCAAGGAAAAAGACCGTATTGGTCAGAGAGCCGGTAAGCGCGGCAACGCCGGCTGCAATGCCATGCCTTGGGTAGCTGGTGCTTTTCCCTGTGATGGCCTTATTCACAAGCCAGGTGAAAACGGGGATCAGGAGCCGTGGGATGAAGATAATCATAAGGATAAAAACAGGGCTTACGTTGAAAACCGCTATGAATGGGGAACCCATAAAAAGCTGCATCATGCTCGTAAACCCAAAAACCAGCCCCAGAATCAACCCGGGCACAAGTCCTTCCATGATCGTTCCAACAATGACAGGAATATGCATGAGCGTGATCTGGAGCGGTCCGATCGAGATGGGGAGATACCCCACTGTGAAACCCATAGCCAAACTTAGTGCAATAAGGATACCGGTTACTGTGATTTTCCGCGTGATCGTTTTCATTTCTTTTTACCTCCGTTCAAGTTCCATATTATTTGGATACCTGACATCGCATACTATTCAAAGTGCGCCTGTCCAAAAGTCCGGCCTCGGACAAGGTGCCGGCTTCTTTGAATGATTATAACAGCAATTTCCCGAATGTTCAATACAGAATCAGTCCCCCTTTTTGCTAGGTGCGGGCTTGTGATATTCAAGTATTCCATGCTCCCTGCTTGTATGCTATAATGACTCGGAATACATAAGAAGAAGGGTGGTAATTATCGGCCATGTGCGAATGTTGCGGCGCGCACTCCATAAACGGTTTGGCGCATATCGGGATTTTTTGCAGGGACATAGTGCAAAGCAAATCCTTCTATACAGATATATTGGGCTTCGAGCTGGATCATGAGGCAGAGCTGGCTTCCCCAGAAGGGCCCATAAAAACGGCCTGCGTGAAAAGCGGAGATTTGGTCATCATCCTTTCCCAGTCCCCTGAAGGCCGCCCCGAAGCAGGCAGCATCTCAATAAACCATTTTGCATTGAATACATCCAATATCCCGCACGTTTTCGCGCATATGAAGGCGGACGGAGTGGATGTCGAGCCCGGAGAAATAACTTCGCTTCCCGGAAAAGACGTAAAGCATTTTTATCTTCGCGGCCCCGATGGAGAGCGCATAGAACTTGTGGAGCCGCATATGAATAAGCTTTCAATTGAGCATGGCAAGTGAATAGTTCAATACAAAAGCAAAAGCCGACCAGACGAGATAGGGCAGCAGCAGGTAAGCCGCTGCTCTGTTTATTTTTGCGGCGAAGATGAGCATGACGGCCAGCGTTGCGATGACAAGCGCCAGCACGATAAGCGCCGAAACGATATTCTGCTTTTGAAAAAACACATAGCTCCAGAGGGCGTTGAAGGCGAGGTTGAGCCCGTAGATGAGAAGCGTTTTTCTTTTTTGCGGCGCCTCCGAACAGCATACCAGCGAGGCGCTTGCCGCCAGGCAAAGGTAAACGCTCGTCCAAACGATGCCAAATACAAGCGGCGGCGGGGTGAAGACCGGCTTTTTCAGCTCTGCGTACCACGACCCTCCGGCATCCGTGAAAAGCGCGCCTGCCACAGCCGCCAAAGCTACGGCTGCTGTACAGACCGCTATGCAGTTCACCCGCTTTTTACTGCAAACCATGATCCTGCCTTCTCAAAGGGTTTTATATATCCTATTCACAGCCGGGCAGGCTGATTCGTGAACAAATTCCTCTTTTGAATAAAAAAACATGAGGGCCATCGCCATGCACCAATTTCCAGTCTTATGCGTATTATGGATTGAGCCAAGTTAGGCAAAGAAACCCAAGTCATTAAAAGGAGGAAAACTCAATGGGAAATTTCGGTTTCGGGGAGGATTGCGGCTGTCTGCTGCCCATCATCCTGCTACTCTGCTGCTGCGGTAACAACCATGATGAATGCGACCGTGATAACAACAACATGAGCTGCATACTGCCCATCATTCTGCTGCTCTGCTGCTGCAACCGCGAGCACAGAGAAAGGTAAGAAGCTAAAGAATGATCCCCCCTTTTCAGGGGGATTTTTACTTTCATCAGATCAAATGAGAGGGGACGGATGGAAAGCAAAAACCTCCTGTAGCGTTTTTATCCTACTACGGGAGGTTTTCTTTTTCATTTTTCCTTTTTGGCGTTTTTGCTTTTATTCTCAAATCACAGTTTCGGAATAGTTCCAAATCCCTTCTGGAGCACTTCTTCGGATACGCCTTCATTATCCATCTTGCCAGAGAGGTACATATCGTAGGCGGTCATATCAAAGTTGCCGTGTCCGCTCAGCGTGAACATTATGACCTTTTCTTCGCCCGTTTTCTTGCACTTGAGCGCTTCATCAATGGCCGTACGGATGGCGTGGGCGGATTCGGGCGCGGGTATGATGATCTCATGCAAGGCAAACATCATTGCTGCTTCAAAGACGGATTTCTGCCCTACCGCCTGCGCCTCTATCAGCTTGTCTTTATAAAGCTGGCTGATGATGGGCGAATCGGCATGGTAGCGCAGCCCGCCGGCGTGGATCTTGCTGGGTATGAAGCCGTTCCCGAGGGTATACATGGGCATCAGCGGCGTATATCCCGAAGCATCGCCGAAGTCGTAGGTAAATCTGCCTCTGGTCAGGGACGGGCAGGCGGTTGGCTCTACTGCGATGAGGCGGGTCTTCTTTCCCTTGGTGAGGTTCTCGCGCAGGAACGGCGACATCGTCCCGCCGAAATTGCTTCCGCCGCCGCAGCACCCTATCACGATATCGGGGTACTCACCTATCTTTTCGAACTGGAGCAGCGCTTCCTCGCCGATGACCGACTGGTGCAGCAGCACGTGGTTGAGCACGCTTCCCAGAGAGTAGTTGGTGTCATCGTGCGAAGCGGCATCCTCTACGGCTTCGGAGATGGCGATCCCTAAGCTCCCGGGGCAGTCAGGGTCTTTGGCCAGGATCGCGCGCCCCGCATTTGTTTTATTGCTCGGGCTGGGGGTGACGTCTGCGCCGTAGGTCTGCATGACGATGCGGCGGTAGGGTTTTTGCTCGTAGCTGACCCTCACCATATAGACGCTGCACCCAAGGCCGAACAGTGCACAGGCAACGGAAAGTGCCGTTCCCCACTGGCCTGCGCCCGTTTCGGTGGCGAGGCGTTTCAGCCCCTGTTGTTTATTATAGTATGCCTGTGGGATGGACGTATTGAGCTTGTGGCTGCCTGAAGGGTTGTTGCCCTCGTATTTGTAGTAGATGTGAGCCGGCGTCCCCAGCGCCTTTTCAAGCATATAGGCCCTGCACATCGGCGACGGGCGGTAAAGCCTATAGAGCTCCGATACCTCTTCGGGTATGTCTATATAGCGCTGCGGGGACATCTCCTGAGCTATCAATGCATCGGGGAAGATGGCTTGAAAGTCACTGGCCTGGGCTGGCTGTTTAGTCCCCGGATGGAGCGGCGGCTGGGGCTTATTGGGCATATCCGCCGTAACATTGTACCATTTTCTTGGAATTTCTTTTTCAGAGAGATAGGTCTTGTACGGAATATCTTTTGCCATTCTTTCGCACTCTCCCTTATCTATACTATTCTCGTCTCCGATTTAACGGCGGTATACCGTTTGTAGTGTATTATAATTGATATTATTTAAACATGTCAACATAAATTATCTCAAATAATGGTGAATAATGACAGTTGATGACGGCGCTCGGAGTTTGCAGTTCTCCTTTGCAAAGTGAATAATACCTGTTATAATTTATCAATACAGAATTAAGGAGCTCTTTTATGGAAAAAACGATGGATAAGATCGTATCCCTGTGCAAAGGCAGGGGTTTCGTCTACCCCGGCTCTGAGATCTACGGCGGGCTCGCCAACACCTGGGATTACGGCCCGCTCGGCGTCGAGATGAAAAACAATATCAGAAATGCATGGTGGCTGAAGTTCGTTCAGGAAAGCCCGTATAACGTGGGCGTAGACTGCGCTATCCTCATGAACCCGCAGATTTGGGTCGCTTCGGGACATGTTGACGGTTTTTCAGACCCTCTGATGGACTGCAGATCCTGCAAGGCGCGCTTCCGTGCAGATAAACTGATCGAGGATTTTTGCAGGGAAAAGGGCCTGGATATCAAGCTCGAAGGTATGAAGGAAAGCGATATGGAGTCCTTCGTATCCGGGAAAGCCGTTCCCTGCCCTGAATGCGGAGCGAAAAATTTTACGGGCATCCGCAGGTTCAACTTAATGTTCAAGACGTTCCAGGGCGTGACCGAGGACAGCCAGGCGTTAGTTTTTCTTCGCCCCGAGACGGCGCAGGGCATCTTCGTGAATTTCAAGAACGTGCTTCGCACCACAAGGAAGAAGATTCCCTTCGGCATCGCACAGGCGGGTAAATCTTTCAGGAATGAGATCACTCCGGGCAATTTCACTTTCCGCACCCGCGAATTCGAGCAGATGGAGCTGGAGTTCTTCTGCGAGCCGGGCACAGACCTTGAGTGGTTTTCATACTGGAAATCCTTCTGCTATGATTGGCTCATCTCACTGGGCATGAAGCAGGAAAGCATCAAGATGCGCGAGCATGCCAGTGAGGAGCTTTCGCACTATTCCAACGCCACCACAGACATCGAGTTCCTCTTTCCCTTCGGGTGGGGCGAGCTGTGGGGCATCGCAGACAGGACGGATTTCGACCTGAAACAGCATTCACAGCATTCGGGCGAGGCGCTGGAGTATTTAGACCCGGCAACTAACCGGAAGTACATCCCCTACTGCATCGAGCCCTCTCTCGGGGTAGACCGCACGCTGCTTGCCTTCCTCTGCGACGCTTACGACGAGGAAGAGCTGGAAGGCGGGGACATGCGCGTGGTGCTGCGCCTGCATCCTGCGATCGCGCCCATCAAGGCGGCTGTCCTTCCGCTTCAACGGAAGCTGGGGGATAAGGCATCCGAGATATATGCCCGCCTGTCCAAGTCCTTTATGGCGGATTATGATGAGACGGGCTCCATCGGCAAGCGGTACCGCAGGCAGGACGAAGCAGGTACGCCCTGGTGCATCACAATAGATTTTGATACACTGGCAGACGATACTGTTACCGTCAGGGACAGGGACACCATGCAGCAGGTGCGTATCCACCATACCGGGCTTGAGCAATATATCCTGGAACGTATCCGTTTTTAACCTTTTGATTGATTAAGAACCGCTTTTTTTGCGGTTTTTTCTTTTGGCAAAAGGAACCAAGCCATGTTATTATTAAGGTAAATAATGTGATACAGGGGATGGTTATGATGATACGGCATTCCAGTAAAATCGGTTTGCTTTCGTCTGCAGCCGTTGCGGTGATCGTGCTACTTTTCCTTGTGTACCTTATTCTCGGTCTGTTCGGCATTTCGATGAACAGTGCTTCCTTTTTCGTGCAGCTGTGGCTTGCCCTGTTCTATGTAGTGATGGTCATCTGCATCGGTGATCGCACACCGCCCGAGAAAGAAGTGTTTCTCAAGGTCTCTTTAACCCTTTCGCTCATCTACGCTGTGCTTTGCTCGCTGAGCTGCTACGTCCAGCTTGCCGTCGTCAGGACCAATCCTTTGGCATTATCCCCGGATGTGCTTGTAGCTCTTGGTTTCGTGCCCGGCTCGGTGTTTTTCTCGGCAGGTATGCTTGGTTATACGTTTTTGGCTCTCTCAACCCTTTTTCTCATTCCATTTGCATGGAACACGGCATTGAAGGTCTTGCTTGCCATTCATGGCGCTATGGCGCTTCCCGCCTTCGTTTTCCCCCTTTTGGGCATTCAATCCAGCGCGGGGGGCGTTGACTACCTGAGCTATGGCTTTATCTTCTGGTGCATGCTGTTCCTGCCCATCGTGATCCTGTTCATGATAGGTTTCATCAAACAGTTGAAAGCAGAAAAGCAGATGCAGTGACTATTCAGTACGGCTTTCTGCTGAAAATCCATATATCATCCTAACTTGGGGTGTGGATTGGGAGAAGGGCTCAAGCCCTTCTCCCAATACCCTTCCTGAAGATCCGGGCAGTTTTGACTGCTTCCCACCATAGCACCGAAGCAGCACCTATCCCAAGTGCCACGAGGACCGACGTGAAAGGCAGGGTTGCCGTCTTGAATACGCCCTGCATGAAGGGCGTGTAGATTGCCGCAAAAAGGAAAGCAAGCACAGCAAGGTTGAAGGCCACCTGCATCCAGTCGCGGTGCTTGAAAATGCTTATTAGCGCAAATTCCCTGTCTGAGCGGTTGACCAGCACGAGCAGTATATTGCCGATAACAAAGGTAAGCAGCGCAAAGGAGCGCGCAAAGGCAGCCGCCTGAACCGATGCATCATCCATGGCAGCGCCGCTATCCAGCAACTGGGCAAGCGATGCGTTATACTGCCACAGGTACGTCCCGAATGAGGCAGCGGCAAGCGCCAGCCCCTGCAGCACCGTTCTTGCTACGCTGCCTTTTGAAATCAGCGCCTCGGTCCGTTTCCTCGGAGGCCGGCTCATGATGCCCCTCTCCGCTGGCTGTCTTTCAAAAAGGACGGAGCATGTCGGGTCAATGATCAATTCCAGAAGGATGACGTGTACCGGCCACAGCATCAGAGGAAGTCCCAGCAGCGGCGCAAGAAGCGCACAGAGGGCGATGGGGACATGCACTATGAAGACGTAGCTGATCGCTTTTTTGATATTGTCATATATCCTTCTCCCGTCTCGCACAGTGGCGACAATGGTAGAGAACCGATCATCCATCAGGATTATGTCTGCGGCTTCGCGGGCCATGCTCGTGCCGCGCCCGCCCATCGCGATGCCTATATCCGCGGCCTTGAGCGCCGGCGCGTCGTTCACGCCGTCCCCCGTCATGGCTACTACGTGCCCCTGGCTTTGGAACGCCTTGACGATGCGCATCTTCTGCTCTGGGGCAACGCGTGCAAAGACGTTTGCTTTTTCTATCCTTTCTTTCAGCCCTTCATCCGTCAGGCCCTCCATTTCTATACCGGTGATTGCTTCGGAGCAGGAGGGTATGCCCAGAGTCCGGGCGATCGCCTTGGCCGTAGTGCCGTTGTCACCTGTTATCATCACCACGCGGATCCCTGCGCGGATGCATTGCTCGATATCCTCCTGCACGCCTTCGCGGGGAGGGTCGTAAAGCCCGATGTATCCCACTAATTCCAAATCGCAGGGGATGGTTTTTGGGATGCTCGTAAGCCCTTCTTTTTTCGCGATGGCTATCACGCGGCTTCCTTTGGCAGACAACTGTTCAAACTCGGCTTCCCATGCCTCTTTTTCCTCCTCGGATGCCTTGCACATCGCAGTGACGCGTTCACTGGAACCCTTGACATAGAGGCAGGTTTCCCCGTCCATATCCCATACGTGCCCCATCATCATATTTTTGGGGTTGAATGGATATTCAAAGAGCAGTTTATGCTCGTAGAGTTCATGGAAATCCAGCCCGCTTTTTTTCGCAGCATCAAGAATGGCGCTTTCCATGGGGTCATAAGGATGGCTCTCGCAGCCCAGCGCGCCATACCTTAGCACGTCGGGTTTCTGAAAGCCGTTGACCGCTGCGACCTCAGAGACCTCCATCATGTTTTTTGTGAGCGTCCCTGTCTTGTCCACGCAGAGCACAGATACCGCGCCCAGCGTTTCCACTGCGGGGATACGCCTCACAAGCGTCTTTTCCTTCGCCAGCCGCCAGGCGCCCATTGCAAGGAATACGGTCAGTATGACCGGAAACTCTTCGGGGATCATCGCCATCGCCAGCGCCATGCCCGAGAGGATGCTCGGCACCCAGGCCTGCCCGCTGATATATTTGGAAAAGAGCAGCACCAGGAGGAAAAGCACGCCGCCTATCATGGCCGCCCAGAATACGATCCGTTTCGTTTGGGCTGCGAGGGGCGTTTTTGCGGGCTTGCCGTTTTCCATGGCTTTGCCGATCCTGCCAAGCTCCGAGCTTCGCCCTGTTGCAGCGACTTCTATCACGCCGCCGCCCTGCACCACCATGGTACCAGCATAGACCATATCCCGCCTCAGAAGGCCTTCTCCGACGTCGTTTCCCTTTTCGCTTTTCCATACCGTTTCGGGCTCTCCCGAAAGGGTGGATTCATTGACTCCAAGGTCGAACATCTCAAGGACGAAGCCGTCCGCCATGACCCGCTCTCCTTCATGTATGAGCATAAGGTCTCCCGGCACCACTTCGGCGCTTTCGATCTCCATAACTTCACCGTCCCGGATCACCCTTGCTCTTGGGTCAGTCAGGGCTTTGAGTGCACGGATGGTCTTATCCGTTTTCCATTCCTGAAAGATATTGATGCCGGCAGTGATAAGCACGAATCCGATCATGATGATGCCTTCAGTACGGTCGCCGAGAGCGAAGTACAGAACTGCCGTTACCAGCAGAAGCAGGATCATCGGCTCTTTGAATACGTAGAGGATGTGCATGAAAAAGCCGTGGTTTTTCTCTTTTGTGACTTCGTTGCGCCCGTATTCCTGAAGCCGCCTTTGCGCTTCAGGGCTGGAAAGCCCCGTATATTCGCGCTTGAATCCTTCAATGACGCCCAATCCCTCAGTCACCTCCATTATTGCCATAAAAAATAACCCTATATGAGACAAACCTGTTTTTGTCCCACAGGGTTATATATACCCATGTTGCCGTACACTTTTCCGTTACGGCCCGGCCGCGTGCCGATCGCACCGCCTGATCAACTCATTTATTGAGTCAATTAATTTATCAGTAGTATATATTAGCATATGCGTTTTTGTCAATTCTTTATGCTATAGAACTTCTGCGTCGCAATCTCCCTCTATCCTTATTT
>JAUYED010000123.1 GCA_030691525.1 Bacillota bacterium
ATAAATCAAGCACAGTCAGCTTTGTCAGACCGGGCAGCACGCTGATGTCGCTGATTTGATTGAAAGTCAAATCAAGCACAGTCAGCTTCGTCATGCCGGATAGCGCGCTGATGTCACTAATTTGATTGATACTCAAATAAAGCTCAGTCAGATTTGTCATGCCGGACAGCGCGCTGATGTCGCTGATTTGATTATCATATAAATAAAGCACAGTCAGCTTTGTCATGCCGGTCAGCGCGCTGATGTCGCTGATCTGATCGATGGATAAATCAAGCTTAGTCAGGTTTGTCAGGCCGGATAGCGCGCTGATGTCGCTGATTTGATTGTTGTACAAATAAAGCTCAGTCAGATTTGTCATGCCGGACAGCGCACTGATGCCTATTATTTGATTGTCAAATAAATAAAGTTCAGTCAGCTTTGTCAAGCCGGACAATACGCTTATGTCGCTGATTTGATTTTCAAACAAATAAAGCGAAGTCAGGTTCGTTAAGCTGGACAGTGTGCTTATGTCGCTGATTTGATTGCCACCCAAATTAAGTTTAGTCAGGTTTGTAATGCCGGATAGCGCGCTGATATCGCTGATTTGATTTTTTTCCAAGCCAAGCACAGTCAGCTTTGTAATGCCGGATAGCACACTGATGTCGCTGATCTGATTGCTGCCCAAATAAAGTTCAGTCAGGTTTGTCAGGCCAGACAGCG
This sequence comes from Bacillota bacterium, assembly GCA_030691525.1. Taxonomy (GTDB): domain Bacteria; phylum Bacillota; class Clostridia; order Christensenellales; family JAEXRW01; genus JAUYED01. The sequence goes on from JAUYED010000123.1 coordinate 700, forward strand.
TGCTGATGTCTGTTATTTGATTGCTCCACAAATCAAGCTCGGTCAAATTACTAAAATATTTCAAAGGGGTTATATCACTGATACCCTTTTCTTCTAGTTTTAACTCCGTGATCTTATCTGCATCGCTGACAAATATATCACCCGTTGGTTTTGATATGATCTCCCTTATTGCATTCTCTAAATTTATATCTTCAAATACTATTACAACCGGACTGCACCCGGTGATACCGAGCGATAGAATAAGGACGATAAAAACTATGCTTGATATACGGCGTAGCATGGCGGTTACCTCCTGCTTTGTGTATAACTTGATTTTAAACGTTCATTCATACAGTGGGAATCTTTCGCATAGCGCGATCGCCTCTTTTTTGACGCTTTCCACTGCCTCGTCCTTTTCTATCACGACTCGGAAGATAAAATCCGCTATCAGCTTCATTTCCTTTTCTTTCATCCCCCGTGTAGTGACGGCGGGAGTCCCGATGCGTATGCCGCTCGTGATGAAGGGCTTCTGCAGGTCGAAAGGTATCGCGTTTTTATTTACCGTGATATGCGCCCTGCCAAGCCGTTCTTCAAGCTCCTTCCCCGTCTGCTGCTGCGGCCGGAGGTCTATCATCATCAAGTGGTCATCCGTCCCGCCCGAGACGACTCGCAAACCCTTTTTCATAAGGGCTGCGGCAAGCGCGCGCGCATTATCCAGTATCTGTTTCTGGTAGGCCTTGAAAGATGGCTCCAGCGCCTCTTTGAAGCAGACGGCTTTGGCAGCGATGATGTGCATCAGCGGCCCTCCCTGTATCCCGGGGAAGATGGCCTTATCAATTTCCTTGGCGTATTTCTCCTTGCACAGTATCATGCCGCCTCTGGGCCCGCGGAGCGTCTTATGCGTGGTGGTGGTGACAAAATCGCAGTACGGCACGGGGTCGGGGTACAGCCCCACAGCGATGAGCCCCGCGACATGGGCCATATCCATCATCAGGTATGCGCCCACTTCGTCTGCGATTTTCCTGAATTTCTTAAAGTCCAGCTTTCGCGAATAGGCGCTGAAGCCGGCAAGAATGAGCTTTGGCTTGTGCTCTTTCGCCAGGCGCTCGATCTCGTCATAATCCACCATTTCGGTATCCTTGCGGACGCCATAGGGAACTATGTTGTACAATATGCCCGAAAAGTTTACGGGGCTGCCGTGCGTCAGGTGGCCTCCGCAGGCCAAGCTCATGCCCAGGATGGTATCGCCCGGTTTGAGCACAGCAAAGTATACGGCTGCGTTGGCCTGTGAGCCCGAGTGCGGCTGAACATTGACGTGCTCCGCACCAAATAGTGCTTTAGCGCGCTCCCTTGCAAGCTCCTCGGCGATGTCCACGTATTCGCATCCGCCGTAATAGCGCTTCCCGGGATACCCTTCCGCATACTTATTGGTCAGAACGCTTCCTGCGGCCTCTAAAACGGCAGGGCTAACGAAGTTTTCAGATGCTATGAGTTCGATATGGTCCCTTTGCCTTTGAAGCTCCATATCCAGCGCCTCTGCTATATCGGGATCGCAAAAGCGGATATGCGGATAATCTATCATATGAACACCCCTTAAAATAATGTGCAGATGCATTCACCTGCTCATTATAAAAGAAATGGGCACCAAAATACAAGATAATGCGCCCTGTAACGAACGTGTTTATTTTATTCTACAACCTCTTCATTAGCCGCCCGCTTTATCCACCGGCTGGCTTTGCTGCATCGCTTGTGCTTGGAGCATGGCGGCAGCATGTTTTTTGGCTGCACGTCTTTGCACTATGGACTGGGCGAGCATCATGGCGCGTGCGATCAGCATCGAGCCGAAGGCCGCTATCATTATACAGTCGAATTCAAAAAATGAGCCCCAGCCAAGATATGCGTACCCGCCCGTGATGCCTTCTTCAAAGAAGCCGATCAGCCCCGAAAAAAGTGTGCCCGATATGGCGCAGGTGAGTACGCTCTTTATGTTTTTACAGAGGATGTTGGCAACCAGCGCGGCAAAAAATGCCGAAAAGTACATCGGTTCTATAAATGCGATATCCGTTTCCTGTATCACCAGCCGGTTCAAAACGAATATGCCCACCGCGGTCAATACAGCAGCGCATAACGTCCATACTTTACGGCGCGAGCCCCTGATAGTGATAAACAGGTAGGTGCAGAAAGCGAGCGGCACTAATGCGCCGCCGATGCTGAAAAGAAAATTGTCAGTCAACTGTATGGGTGCTATGAAAGAGCCGATAAGGGCAGCCGCGATGAAAACCAGGACGAGCCAGCGGGGAACCTGCATGTTTTTGAGCAGTTTCTTCGTTGCTCCGAAAATCACGAGAGTGCCCATGACAAGCAGTAGATCCAGTCCCAACGGCATATAATGATATCCCACCTAAATACGCATCATTTCGGTTAGTCTGTCCCCGGCAATCCGATCTATCCTGGTGGGATTTTCTATTATTTCTATTTGATTTCAATGATCGAGGCCATGGCCCCCGTCTCGCCTTTTTCTCTCCTGTAGGAAAAAAAGAGGTCTGCATCACAGCTGGTGCAAAGCCCTGAAACGGTGATGTTTTTTGCCGGTATGCCGCTTTCCAGCAGCTGAACTAAGCAGCACGCCTGTATGTTTACGCGGTATTTGCTGTTTTTTACATGCTGGACGCATTCCAGCGCGGGATACGCTGACATGAATTCATTTGCGACATTTTCATCCACTTCGAAACAGCACGGCTGTATGCCCGGCCCTATCGCTGCAAGACAACCGGCGGGCTGAGTGCCGAATTCTTCAGACATTCTCCTGACGGCTTTCGAGGCGATCTTTGATACCGTCCCCTTCCAGCCCGAGTGGCAGAGAGCGATAGCGCGGCTACCTGTATCCACGATGAATACAGGAAAGCAGTCTGCGTGCATGGTGGAAAGGGCGACGTTTCGCGCGTTGGTCACGAGGGCGTCCGCAGGCGGGCACGGGGCTTCCCGCAGCCCTCTTCCCCTGTCGGCTTCATCCACCCGCAGGATGTCATCGCCGTGTACGGAATTGGCAAGCACGAGGTTGCCGGGGTCAACGCCGATGGCTTGGGCTGCTATCGCGTAATTCTTTGCGATTTCTTCTATGGCGCTGTATCTTTTCCAGCTGAGGTTCAGGGAATCAAAAGGGCCCTTGCTCACTCCGCCTTTTCTCGTAGTGAAGCAATGGCTCACTATGCCCGTTTTTTCGAACGCGGGCACCCTCAGCAGCGTAACACCACGGGACTCGAAGCGTTCGAATCCTTCCCTGACATAGCCCATTGCTTTCTTTAGATCCATTTTTGTGCGCACCCCGCTATTTTTCTTTGAGAAGTTTCGTGAGTTCCTTCATGAATGTGCTGATATCCCTGAATTGGCGGTAAACCGACGCAAAACGCACATAGGCCACTTCATCCAGCGCCTTCAGACGCTGCATCACCATTTCACCTATCTCGTGGCTGGATATCTCCTGAACAAGCGAATTGTAAACCTGCTTTTCCACGTCGTCCACCAGGGCTTCCACTTCCTTGATGGTGACGGGGCGTTTTTCGCAGGCCTTGATGACTCCTGCCATGATCTTTTCCGAATCGAATAGCTCCCGCCTGCCGTCCTTCTTCACTACGAGTACGGGGACAGTCTCCACCTTTTCATAGGTCGTAAATCTTTTCCCGCAGGAAATGCATTCCCGCCTGCGGCGTATGACGTTCCCTTCTTCTGTGGGACGCGAATCTATGACTTTGCTTTCGGGTTCACCGCAGTATTTGCACTTCATCTTTTAGCTCCCGCATTCATTTGTTGATTCATTATAGCAAATTTTACGGGTATGAGACAGCCGTTTAGCGCGAGTCGTTGCACTCGATGTCAATTTCCACGAGGATGACATCCTCGCCGATCCGCTTTATCCTGCACCAGGGTATCACAAAGCCCCTTTCCGCCCTGAAAAAAGAAAAGAACCGTGAAGGTCCGGGCACGATGATAGCACATATCTTCCCTTCGCAGATATCCATGTCCAGATCGCAGACGCAGCCCAGGCGCTTGCCATCGGGAATGTTTATCACTTCTTTTTGCCGCAATTCAGATAATCTCACCGGAAAACACCCCCCATTATTACATAAAAATATATTCCTCAGGGGGATGAAAAATGAACCTGCCGGAAACGATGATTTGTCCTTGTTCAACTTTGATATATTTGATATGTAGAATCAGATATGCTTTTTCAGATGCCTCAGCGCCGTTTTTTCGAGGCGTGAAACCTGCGCCTGCGAAATACCTATCTCCTCTGCCACTTCCATCTGCGTCTTGCCTTTGAAGAAGCGTAGCTTCAGGATCCTTTTTTCCCTTTCGCCGAGGTGCTCCATCGCTTCCTGCAGGGCAAGTTCTTCCAGCCATCTTTCGTCTTCGTTTTTTCCGTCGCTGATCTGGTCCATCACATAGATGGCGTCACCGCCGTCATGGTAGATGGGCTCAAAAAGGGAGATGGGCTCCTGGATGGCGTCGAGCGCGAATGTGATCTCCTCGACAGGCATCTCCATCACCTTTGCGATTTCGAGGATGGTGGGCTCCCCGCCTTTTTCGTTGGCGATCTTGTTGCGCGTCTGGAGGGCTCTATATGCAGTATCCCTGAGCGAGCGGGACACGCGTATGGAGTTATTGTCCCTGAGGTAGCGGCGAATCTCGCCGATGATCATGGGCACGGCATAGGTGGAAAATCTCACGTTTAAGCTGCAATCGAAATTGTCTATCGACTTGATGAGACCGATGCACCCTATCTGGAAAAGGTCGTCAACATACTCTCCCCTGTTATTGAACCTTTGGATTACGCTCAAGACCAGCCGCAGGTTGCCCCTTATGAATTCCTCTCTTGCCGCCTTGTCCCCGTCGCGTATTTTCTTCATCAGTTCATCCATGCGTTCATTGGATAAAACGGGCAACTCGGAGGTATCAACCCCGCATATTTCCACTTTATTGGGATACATCGCGCCCTCCAGTAAAAGAAAAAAACTTCCTGTTTATCTTTGCCTTCGGGCTGGCGTTTTATACTTTTGGCTTTGATCAGTAAGGGAATGCTTAATAACCCTTCTCATGTTTCTACTCTCACCACGGCAGAAACTATGCCCTTTATGGGCGTCGTTGAACTATCAGCACCCTTTTCTTTCTTGAGCTAAAATGATGCTAAAATATCCGCTCCTATGCCCCTACTCCCCTGTCATTGCGAGGAGCAGAATGCGACGCGGCAATCCGTCCCACTCTTCTCTGACGCTTAATAATCGCTCTATAACTGCTTTACAGAGGGACAGCATATTCCCCAAAAAGGCAGGGGCTTATGCCCTTACTCTGCCATTGTTTAGGAGCGCTATCTCTGCGGCAATCTCTTGGCCTGTCTTTCCAAATCGCTTAATCAGACGCAGTAACCCATACTAATTCGTGGTGTGGGCTTGGGAAGGGGGGGCGAAGCCCCTCTCCCAAATACCCGACGCGGCAATCCGTCCTTCTCTCCCTGCCGCTTTATAACCTCTTCATTACCGCTTTATAGAGGGACAGCACATTTCCCAAAAAGGCAGGGGCCTATGCCCTTGGGGGCGCAGCCCCCAAAAGGTAATGTTCCCCTCCCGTTCTCATAACTCCATACTATCTCTCTGACTGATAACGGGAGGGGTCAGGGGTGGGCGGCTTCACATACCAGTACTATATCCAGGGGGGTCTGGGGATTTATCGCGACCGGAGTCCCGCAGGGACGCAGGGAGTGGTACCGCCCCAGCGGGGTTTTGGGTACTTTTGTACTGGTACAAAAGTACCGCCAGCCGCAGGCGTAAAACCCTATAGAAATGACCTTGATCTCCTCTGACGCTTATTAACCGCTCCTCTGCCGCCCTATAACCCTTCCCAATCCGTCCCCGAATTGTAGATTGTAAATTGCGCAGCCCTTTTCCCAAATCAAGAAGCCCTCTACAAGAATCGCTTATATACTTCTACTGATCTCCTTCTGCAGGCGTTTGATGATGCGCTTTTCAAGGCGCGAAATGTAGGATTGGGAGATGCCGAGCATGTCCGCCACCTGTTTCTGCGTCTTTTCCGCGCCGCTCCCGAGGCCGAAGCGGAGTTCCATGATCCTTTTTTCGCGGGCGGTGAGCTTTTTCAGCGCGGCAGAGAGCAGCTCCCTGTCGGCTTCTTCTTCTATCTGCCTGTAGACGGTATCGTTTTCGGTGCCGAGGATGTCCGAAAGGAGAAGCTCGTTCCCGTCCCAGTCAATATTCAGCGGCTCGTCAAATGATACCTCGTACCTCAGCTTGCAGTTCCTTCTCAGGTACATCAGTATCTCATTTTCGATGCACCTGGAAGCGTATGTGGCCAGCTTTATCCTTTTTTCCGCATCAAACGTATTCACTGCCTTGATAAGCCCTATGGTGCCGATGGAGACGAGGTCTTCCACGCCATAGCCCGTATTTTCAAATTTCCGCGCGATATAAACCACCAGGCGCAGGTTTCTCTCTATGAGAATACACTTGGCCGTCTTATCGCCCGAAGCCAGCCGGAGGATGAGATGCGTTTCTTCGTCGTGGTCAAGCGGCGGGGGAAGAGTTTCGCTCCCTCCGATGTAGTGCAGCCGGCAGGACTGCCTTTCGAGCAGTATGAATACCCTGAGGAAAAACAGCCGCAGTTTTATAAAAAACGTATGCAGCACGCTACGACCCCCCTTAAACTTTTATCGCGCGATCTATCAGCTTTGGGTTCAGGAGCGCTTCCATGCCGCCCTGAAGCGGGTATCTGGTGATCCCGAGCACGGCTTCTACTTTTCTCCATGACCCTTCCATGTATATCTCCAGCAGATCCGGCTTGATCCCCAGCATGATGCCTTTTTTCCCGAGCGCCGCATACGGCAGCAGATAAAGTTTCTTTTCAAATATACCTAAAGTCTTTGCAGTCCTTTGATTGAAGCTGTCGTCGAACATGCTTTTCCCCATCCAGTGCGGCAGCACTCTTTTTATCCTGTCGTACTCCGCTATGATGACAGGGAGGTTGGAAACCGTTTCGCAGAGCATGTTTCCCGTATCAAGGTATGATTCAAGGAAGATGCTCTTTCCTCCGTAAACCAGTTTCAGTGGGTACATGTACCCGCCCTTCGCCTTGGCCTCCCGCGCAGCACGGCGTATCGCAGCTACAAGCACGATGGAGACAATGCCTGATATAACAAGGGCCCTGTAGGATGTCCCATCAAAATAAATGACGCCGTTTTGCACGCTCCCATCCAAGGCGTAGGCCAGCCCCAGCGCCGCGCCGCCAAAGACGAACGTAACGCCTATGAATGCGGCAAAGCCGGCGGTAAAATGCCTTATCCCGCCCCACCCGAATGCTACGGCGGCCATGACAGCGGATACCGCTATCTTCACCGGCAGAATGTACAGGAAGCCGAATCCCGGTATGAAAGCTACAGCGGCATAGGCGGCGCCCATGGCGGAAGATAGGGCGATCCTCTTATGCTTCTTTATTTTCCCGCAGATTTCAGCTGCCAGACGGAGGATGAGGAAATTCATTATAAAGTTATCTATGAGGACATACTCGATATAGACGGTCTTTAACACGGATGCTCCCCGCCTTTTTTGCGTACGTTTGAAGACAGTATATAAATATTCTGTAAAGAGTATTTGTAGAACGGCGCAAAGCATATAGACGAAACTAACGACAAAATGTATGCCAATCACTCTATAAATAAAATAAACGGCAGGTTCATTCCTGCCGTTTATGAAAAACTTATCGGATTTAAGCCGCGTTCATCGGAATATGCGCTATCTTTTTTCCTTTCCCCTGCGGAGCCATATGGGTATATCCAGGTCGCCCTCATCTTCGGGCTCCTCGTGCTTGACGCCGAAGCTGGTCAGCCGGTCCATCCCCTTTATATCCTCCACCGTGCGCGGGATTTTTTCGAAGCCGGTCGCTATGACGGTGATGCGTACTTCGTCGCCGAGGGATTCGTCAATGCCCGCGCCGAAGATGATGTTGGCTTCGGGGTCTGCCGTAGACTGTATCAGGTTGGCTGCTTCCTCGGTTTCCATAAGCCCCAGGCTGGGACCGCCGGTGATATTCATTATGACGCCTCTTGCGCCTTCGATGGTCGTTTCGAGCAGCGGGCTGGAAATGGCCTGCCTGGCCGCGTCGAGGGCTCTTTTCTCTCCCACTCCTACGCCGATGCCCATATGCGCAAGCCCTTTTTCTTTCATGATGGTTTTGACGTCTGCAAAATCCAGGTTTATCAGGCTGGGCACGGCGATCAGATCCGAGATGCCCTGCACTCCCTGGCGCAGAACATCGTCCGCTACACGGAATGCCTCCATGATCGAGGCCTTGCCGACCACCTGAAGGAGCCGGTCGTTGGGTATGGTCAAAAGCGTGTCCACTGTCACTCTCAACTCGGCTATTCCCTTTTCAGCATTCGCCATCCTTTGTTTGCCTTCGAAAAGGAAGGGCTTGGTCACGACGCCTACTGTCAGTACGCCCAGTTCCTTGGCGATCTGGGCGATTACGGGCATTGCTCCTGTGCCTGTGCCTCCCCCCATGCCTGCGGTTAAGAAGATCAGGTCTGAATCCTTCAGGGCTTCCCGTACATCGTCGCTGTTTTCTTCAGCGGCCTTCCGGCCTATTTCAGGGTCGGATCCCGCGCCCAGGCCCTTGGTGAGCTGCTTTCCTATCTGGATCTTGTTCGGAGATTTGGAAAGGTACAGCGCCTGCCTGTCGGTATTGACCGCGTAAAACTCTATCCCCCTGATCCCATGGCTTATCATGCGATTGATGGCATTGTTTCCAGCTCCGCCTACGCCAACGACTTTTATTGACGCATAATGGTCCATCCCATTGTCAATTTCAAGCATAACCATTCCCCCTTAAGGAGTAGTAGTGAATGCGTTTCAAAAGGTAAACGAAGCAATATTGCTTCCGCGTTTTTTCTTTGATTCCTCCAGCCCAAACGAGAAATCCAGCACCCCGAAAGCCCCCGAAAGGCAGGCAGAGTCCCGCCTGTGGCCGGTATACGCGGCGATCTCCACATCAAACTTGAGCGCAGACCTCATATAACACTCCACCCCGTTCATCATGGATACTCCGCCGCCGGTAAGATATACTGGCGTATCTTCTCCGTATTTCGTGCCGGATCTTTCGATAGCTTGTCCGATGAGCCGGCAGATCTCGTTCATCCTCTCATAAAAGATATCCTGGGCGCTGCCGCCTTCTTCCAAGCTTGCCGAGACGTTTTCCCCGTCCTCATGCGCTCCATCGCTGATCTTGCCCGGATGAACACCGAACGTCATGCTCCTTTTCAGCTGCTCTGCCTCTTCGAGAGGCATATCCAGGCAGAGGGACAGGTCGTTTGCCAGGTGGTAACCGCCTATTTGCAGCGTGGCATGGTACAGGAGGGCTTCCCCCAAGACCACGCTCACATCTGTGATATAGTATCCCACATCCACAAGGATGCAAATGCTGCCGGTTTTAGAAGGGGGTATGAGCATCTTTGTTTGCGCAAGCGGCACGCATACGAGGCCGCTTACTGCGATATTCATACTACCGAATATTTCATCAATATTGCGTATGAACTCCTTTTCTGCGTGGACATGCGAAGCCCTGCAAAGTATATGCTCCGCGCTCATGCCCAGAGGGTCTAAAACCCTTTTTTGTTTATCTATCAGATAATAAGCCGGATAAGTCCCCAAAAGTTCATAATCTTCCGGCTTATCATAATCTTCCGTTTTTGATATGAGTTCCGCCATATGCTCGGCACTGACCCTGCGCGCTCTGCCAAGCCAATCCAGCTCCGAATCTTGGCATACGACTTTCGTGAATTCTCCCGGGACGCCTATGTAAACTTCGCTGACATTTTTGCCGAGGGCACTCTCCGCTTTGCGAATGGTTTCGGATGTCGCACACCCTACGGCATCGGGCTGCAGCCATGCTTTTCTTCGAAAGCCGGCGTACGGGCATACGGCCTCCGCCAGGAGCTGATACTTGCCAAACATCGCTTTGGCTCCTGAAAGGCAGGCAATCTTGGATGAGCCGAATTCTATTGCTGTAAAAATACCCTTCATGCTTCCTTTGCCTTCCTTATGGCTTCTACATTAATATAACATAAAATATTAAAATCAAACATATACTATCATATACTTTATATGATAACACTTTATAGAAGGCCGCGTCAGGGTATATAACTTCCCTGTGCAGGGTTGGAAACGTCCAGCGTACCTCCTTTCTTTCCCTCGTCAAATAGGATGGGCATAATATTGCTCACCCATTGAAGCTTTTTATCAATCTCTTCCAGGTTCCCGAGCCGGATCTTTATGCTGTCGCGCGATATCATGAAAATATTGCGGACATTCGAAAGGTTGATCTCGGAGATGATGCCTATTGTTTTACTTTCCTTCAGCTTTGCTATCAGCAGCGAATATGCCTCCTCCTGCCCGCTGTCCGCCGACTTTATTTTTTCTCCCACCTGGAACGATGAAACGTTCATGCCCGATACAGTGGGGCAGAATTCCTGTACGACGTTGTTTGTGATTTCAAGTATGTATCCTTCTTCATCCAGAATGACAAAGGAATTCAGGTATAGGATCATTGCGGCTGCTGTCTTTTCTGTGATGGCTATTGATATCGTATCGGGGAAATGCTCCTCGATAGCCGCGGACTTGATATAGGGCTCCTTCATGATGAGGGCTTTTACCTCGGCGTTTTTTACCGTGAATATGCTGTCCCCCATCTGCAGGCCGGATAAAGCGATTATCTGCTCCCTGGAGTACCGCGCATTTCCCGAGACTTCGATGTTTTTGACGCGGCACAAGAAATAGGCGGCCGTTCCCAAGACGCCCAGGATGAGCATGACCATCAGGATGAACAGCAATGTCTTGGCCCTGTTTTTTTTTCTTGTTGTCTTCTGCACGAAACCTTTTGTACCCCCGCTAATCTTCTTTCCTGATTTCAGCGCCCAGCCCTGCAAGCGACTGGGCAAAGTTTTCGTAACCACGGTCTATAAGCTGCGCGTTTTCTATTTCTGTTTCCCCTTCTGCGCGCAGGCCGGCCAGCACTAAAGCCGCGCCGCCTCTTAAATCATTTACCCTTACCCGCGCTCCCATCAGCCGGGAAACGCCGCGTATCACTGCCATGCGCCCCTTGATCTTTACACTGGCTCCCATCCTGCTCAATTCCGCTGCGTGCTTGAACCTGCTTTCAAATACGTTTTCTACGATGATGCTCGTGCCTTCCGCGACCGACGCAAGCGCAAAAAACTGTGCCTGCATGTCCGTGGGGAACCCCGGATAGGGCAGGGTCTCTATCATTTGCATTTCTTTCGGGCGCTCCGGCCCTATGACTCTGACCGCCTTCTCCCCTGCCGGCAGGATGGTGCAGCCCGCCTCCTTCAGTTTGGATATGACTGCATGCTGGTTGTCCACAATAGCGTTCATTATCTTTATATCCCCGCCTGTTATCGCAGCCGCTACCATATATGTGCCTGCGACTATGCGATCCGGCATGACTTCGTGCACTACCCCATGGAGAGGGCTCGTGCCTTCAATCAGGACAGAACTGGTCCCGGCGCCTCGAACACGGCCTCCCATAGCGTTCAACAGTTTCTGCAGCTCGGCGACCTCGGGCTCTCTCGCGGCGTTCCTTATCATAGTGCGCCCTTTGGCCGATACTGCCGCCATCATTATATTTTCCGTTGCCCCTACGCTCGGGTAGTCCAAATGTATCTCGTTGCCCGTCAAATCGGACGCGTTGCAGATTATCTGCCCGTGCGCCTCTTCGATCTTCACATTCAGTTCGCTGAGCCCCTTCAAGTGAAGGTCTATGGGCCGAAGGCCTATCTCGCATCCGCCCGGGTAAGTGAAACGGGCTCTCTTGAAACGGCTCAGCATCGGCCCGAGCATGAATATCGAGGAGCGCATCTCTTTGGACAGTTCTTCGGGCATATCATGGTCGCTCATCTTTGTTGCATCCACTGTGATGGATGTGCCCTCAACGGCCACCCCGCACCCCATGTAGCGCAGGATGTATACCATATTCCAAACGTCGCTGATTTCAGGACAATTGATGATATTTACAGGGCTTTCAGACATGATCGAAGCGGCAAGTATCGGAAGCGTGGCATTTTTCGCTCCCCCGACTGACACGCTTCCCTCCAGTTTTTTCCCGCCGTTCACTACGATTTTTGCCAACTTTGGCCACACCTCCGACCATCGCGCTGCACAATACCATATTATGCCGCCCTGGACGAGGTGTGATTTTATACAGTTTTATACCTTAAATCCTCATAATTTGTTTTGAAATATTCAGCATTATGCCCATGCTTGCCATAAATATCACCAGCGAAGAGCTTCCTGCGCTGATGAAAGGCAGAGGCAGGCCTGTAGGCGGGATGGAACCGGTGACGACGCCTATATGCATAGCCACCTGCACCGCTATGATGGAAGCGATCCCCGCTGCCATATAGCAGCCGAATTTATCGGGGCTTTTATACGCCACCCTGATACAGCGCCATATCAGAAACCCGAAAAGCAGCATAAGCGCCAGAGCGCCGATAAAGCCGAGTTCCTCGCCGATGATGGAAAAGATGAAGTCGGATTCGCCATACGGAAGGAAAAGATACTTCTGCTGGCTGTTGCCGAGCCCTTTTCCGAATATCCCGCCGGAGCCGAGCGAATACAGCGACTGTATGAGCTGGTAGCCCTCCTCCGCAGGCGACGCCCACGGATCTATAAAAGCAAGGAGCCGTTTGACGCGGTATGTTGCCGAAAAAAGCAGAGCAAACCCCCCGCCTACGCCGCCGATGCCTATAAGGCCGATCTGCCACTTTTTGGCGCCGCCAATGAAAAGCATGGCGACGCACAGCAGGGACATGGCGATGACTGTGCTGAAATTTGGCTGGAAAAGTATGGGTATGAGCATCGCTGCCAAGATGATAAGTATAGGCACTATGCCTCTGAAAAAGCCCTTCATCCTCTCGTGATGCATAGCCATGAAGGTCGCGGCAAAAATGATGAATGCAAACTTTGCGATTTCCGATGGCTGGATGCTGACGCCGGAGATATAGAACCATCGGCTTGAGCCGTGCATGCTCGTTCCAATGCCGGGGATGAGCACCAGGATCAAAAGGACTACGCTCACGACCACACCGATGTATGAAAATTTTCGCAGCTTCCGGTAGTCTATCCACGAAAAAAGCAGCATGAGCACGAGCCCGATGCCTGCGCCTATGATCTGCTTCCTGAAAAAGTAATAAGGATCGTTATACCGCTGCTGTGCAGAATAGAAGCTCGCGGAAAAGACCATCAGCACGCCAAAACAGACGAGGATCATCGTTACAATCAGTATCGAAAAGTCCATCCTCGGTTTGGCAAGCCCTATCTGCAGGGCTTCCTCTCTTTTATTCTGCTCAGTGCGGTTTTTTCTTTTCCTGAACATTGGGCTAACCCTCCAGACCGTTCACCAGTATCTTGAACAGCCGGCCTCGCTCCTCGAAATCCTTGAACATATCCCAGCTGGCGCAGGCGGGCGAAAGAAGCACGTTCTGCCCCGGCTTTGCTATTTCCGAGGCGGTCTGCACGGCTTCTGCGAAGCTTTGCGCCCGCTTTATCCTTTTATAGCCGGCCTTCTCAGCCGTATCCATTATCTGCTGAGCGGTCTGTCCCAGCGTCACGATGCTGACTATGAGGCGTTTGAACGTTTCATTCTCAAAGACAGGCGTGAAGTCGAGGTGTTTGTCATAGCCGCCCAAGATGAGCACAGTAGGGTTTTTCATGGCTTCTACGGCTTTGATCGTGGCATCGGGGTTTGTTCCTTTTGAGTCGTTGAAATATGAAACGCCCTTGTATTCGCGGACGAATTCGATCCTGTGCTCCACCCCGGGGAACGTCATCAGCGTATGCCTGATGATGGCGACCTGTATGCCCATCACGGCTGCGATCGCCGACGCCGCCAGCGCATTCTCAAGGTTGTGCGCCCCGGGTATCCTGATATCCTCGACGGAGCAGACTCGCTTTTCGGCGCCCTTATGCCGCCAGATTATATAGCCGTTCCTGATGAATGCGCCGTTCTCCACTTCGTTTTTCCTTGAGAAGTAGAGGACTTTCGCCTTGACTTCGGGGGCAAGCCCGCAGATGATGGGATCGTCCATGTTCAGGACGCAAAAATCCTCGGGCGTCTGGTTCCTGAAGATGAGCGATTTACCGGCGATATAGTTTTCCATGGTGCCGAACCAGTCCAAATGGTCTTCGGTGATATTGAGGATGGCGCTTACGTGCGGCCTGAAACAGATGGTGCTGACCAGCTGAAAAGGCGCCACCTCCGCAACGATGATGTCTTTGGGCCCTGCGCGGTATGCCTGCGTGGTGACAGGCACGCCGATATTTCCCAGCGGCCAGGAGTTCAAACCGGCATTCCTGAATATCTCGCTTGTCAGCGTGGTGGTCGTCGTCTTGCCGTTGGTACCGGTGATGGCTATAAAACGCGCTTTTGACACCATGAAGCCCAGTTCCAGTTCATTGATCGCAGGGATCCCCATCGCCTTGGCTTTGACGACGAACTCGCTCTTATCGGGCACTCCCGAGCTGAAGACCACCATATCCTTGCCTTCGATCAGTTTTAAGGGGTCTTCGCCAAGCTGCCAGTCCAGGTCCAGCCCTTCCAGCTCTGCCAGTTCGTTCCCGAATTCGCTTTTTTTCTTCCTATCGTTTACGGTTATTTTGATGCCGCCCATGCTGGATAGCATTTTTACTGTTGCGATGCCGCTTCGCGCCATACCTACGGCGAGGATGTTCCTGTAGGGAAATTCCATGCTTCACACTCCAATATTTATGCCGGCGGCCTGATAGTAAGAAGCGCCAGAAGGCACGCCGCCGCCGTGATTATCATATATACGGCTACCACTTTTGTTTCGTGAGTGCCTTTGAGCTCAAAGTGGTGGTGCAGCGGGGCCATTCTGAACACCCTCTTTTTGGTAAGCTTATAGTAAAACCTCTGAATGAGGGCGGAAACCGTATTTACGACGAGCATTATGCCCATAATGGGGAGAAGCAGCTGCAACCCGGTGGCTACGACCAGAGCTGTCAGCGCCCCGCCCAGCGCGAGCGAGCCCGTATCTCCCATGAAGACCCTCGCGGGATAGGCGTTGAAACGCAAGAAGCCAAGGCATGCGCCCGCGATAGCTCCCGAATACACCATCATATTCTGCAGGTTCACAGCCAGGAGCGTTTCCCCTCCCGATGACGCTACGGTATAAAAATAATAGACGATGATGCTCAAACCGGCGGTTATGATCATCGTTACGCCCGAAGCCAGCCCATCCAGCCCGTCGGTAAGGTTCACGCTGTTTACAGCCGCCACGGCTACGAACATGGTGAACGGGATGAAAAACACGCCCAGGTCCCAGGAGATATTGGTAAAGGGCACGATGAGCTTCGTCCCCACGTTGAAGTAGGCGTACACCGCTATGACTAAGGCGAGCCCGAGCTGGCCGATGATCTTCTGGTAGGGTCTGAGCCCCAGCGACCGCTTTTTAACGATCTTGATGATGTCATCCAGGAACCCGATGATGGCGTACCCCAGCATTATCAGGACAGCAAACAATGAGTACTCAAAGCTCCCCTGCGTAAATGCGAGCGTGGATGCGGCGATGGCCGTGACCATTATGATGCCGCCCATGGTCGGCGTGCCGGCCTTGGAATGGTGGGACATCGGCCCGTCGTCACGGATATTCTGGCCAAGTTTGAGCCGCTTCAGCGCAGGGATGAGCAGCGGGCCTATGATCAGGCAGATCGCGAATGCCGTCAGTGTCGCCAAAATAAGAAAGTACAATGGATGCATCTTGTGTATATCCCCCAATCTATTTGTTAAGCTGCTTCAACAGCTCTGCCGTCACTCCTTTTTCATCGAAGGGGTACCTTAT
Organism: Bacillota bacterium; assembly: GCA_030691525.1. Taxonomy (GTDB): domain Bacteria; phylum Bacillota; class Clostridia; order Christensenellales; family JAEXRW01; genus JAUYED01. The sequence continues at coordinate 16,610 of JAUYED010000123.1, forward strand.
CCCGTGGATCTCCTGATAAGTTTCATGCCCTTTTCCTGCAAAGAGTATCAAGTCCTTGGGCATTGCATTTTTTAGCGAATAAAGCATGGCCTCTTTCCGGTTTTCGATGCAGATATAGGGGCAGGATGTCCTTTTTATCCCTTCTTCTATCATCGCTATGATGGAGCCGGGCTCCTCCGTCCTGGGGTTGTCTGAAGTTATGATGACAAAATCCGAGAGCCGTCCCGCTATCTCGCCCATCATGGGACGCTTGGCCCTGTCCCTGTCTCCGCCGCAGCCGAAAAGGGTGACCACTCTTCCGCCGGCGAACGCCTTTGCCGTTTTGATGGTCTGCTCCAAACTGTCGGGCGTATGCGCATAGTCCCGTATGACGGTATAGCCCCGCCCTCCGCCCGCGATCACTTCGAAGCGTCCCGGGATGCCTTTCAGCCCGGCTATCCCGCGGGCGATGCATTCCCCGGGTACGCCTATCGCGTGCATAGCCGCACAGGCGGCTAAGGAATTGTAAACCATGAATATCCCCGGTATTCCCACGGAAATATCCAGCGTCCCGCCGGGGAAGACCATCCTGTATGAAACGCCCTGCGGGGTATTTTTGATATCCGCAGCGTAGTAGCCGTCATGATTATTGATGCCGTAGAAAACGACAGGGCAAGAAACGCCCTGCGCCATGAAGGAGCCGGCAGCGTCGTCTGCGTTGATGATGGCAAGTTTGGCAGCATCAAAAAGCTTCCGCTTGGCCGCCCTGTAGTTTACCATATCGCCGTGAAAGTCGAGATGCTCATGCGCGAGGTTGGTGTATATCCCGACGTCATAGGTGATCCCCGCCACCCTTTTCAATTCGAGTGAATGTGAGGAGACCTCCATGACCACCCACTCTACGCCTTCATCGAGCATCTGCCTGAGAAGCCGCTGGAGGTCAAGCGATTCGGGAGTGGTTTTTTCGGTGTATATCTCCCTCTCGCCGATCATATCCACTATCGTCCCGATGAGCCCCACCTTCTTGGAAAACGCTTCTGCGATGGATTTGATCATATACGTGGTGCTGGTCTTGCCCTTTGTCCCGGTCACCCCGATCATCTTCAGCTTATCCGAAGGGCTTCCGAA
>JAUYED010000078.1 GCA_030691525.1 Bacillota bacterium
GGAAAGGGGCTCCGCCCCTCTTCCCAAGCCCACACCCCGAATTAATACGGGTTGCTTCGTTTGATTATGACGACTACAAAGACAGGCCAAGAAATTGCTTTGTCGTTTCACTCCTCGCAATGACAGGGACGGAGCGTGGGAGAGGTTATGGAGCGGTTATGGAGCGGTTATAGAGCGTCAGAGGAGAGGGACGGATTGCGGCGTTGACAGGGGAAGGTAAACTATGGAACGGCGCTATGGTTAGATTGATGAAATTTCAGGATAGGAGGGTCAGACGTTTTGAAAGGGCTCTTTATCACATTCGAAGGGCTTGACGGCTCAGGCAAATCCACGCAGATAAAAAAGCTTTGCGACTATCTTGCCGGAAAGGGCAGTGACGCCCTTCTGACGCGCGAACCGGGGGGATGCCCGGTTTCCGAGCGTATCAGAGAAATCATACTCAACAGAGGCAACCCTATGGACGCCGTTACGGAAGCGCTGCTCTATGCCGCCGCACGTGCAGAGCATGTGAAAGAAGTGATAAGGCCGGCGCTTGAAGCGGGAAAAACGGTCATATCCGATAGATACGTGGATTCCAGCATAGCGTACCAGGGATACGGAAGAGGGCTCGGGTACGAAAAAGTGATGCAGATAAACGGCCACGCCATTGACGGGCTGTGGCCGGACATCACTTTTTATCTGAAGATACCACTTGATATGGTGCTCAAAAGGATCACAGCGCCTCTTGACCGCCTGGAAAGCGAGGGAAAGAAATTTTTCTCGCACGTGATGCAGGGGTATGATGAGATCGCAAAAAAAAGCAGCGGACGGATAATATGCATTGATGGAACTATGGATATTGATGCTGTGTTTTCAAAGATCGTGGAAAGGGTCCAGCTGCTTATCGCCCGCCAGGAGGGAAAATAAATTGCCCGACATATTCTGCGCCGGCTCGGTGGCAAGAAGGATATTTGAAAGCGCACAGAAAGGGTCGGCTTTCCATGCTTACCTCGTTACCGGGCCGAAGGGCTCGGGCAAAAGCAGATTTGCCATGGAAGCGGGCGCCGCTCTCCTGTGCAGCGAAAAGGAGAAACCCTGCGGAGGGTGCGCATCGTGCAAAATGGCGTATTCGAAACATCACCCTGACTTTCTACTCATTGCTCCGGACGATGCCGGGTCCATCAGGATAAAGCAGGTACGCTTTCTGCTCGAGGAACTCTCCAGGTGCGCATTTTACGGCGGATGGCGCGCCATAGCCATCGCCAGAGCGGAAACCATGACGAGCGAGGCGCAGAACTGCCTGCTGAAAACGCTGGAAGAGCCGCCCAAAAAGACGTGTTTTTTTCTTCTGGCTGCTTCATATGAGGTCATGCTCCCGACTATCCGCTCCCGCTGCGTCCATGTACGCATGGAGGCCATGGACGAGGGCGCGCTGGTCCAACTCCTCATAAAGGAAGGGACGGATGAAAATGAAGCGCGCCAGATAGCCAGGATATCGGGCGGGGTACCGGGCGCCGCGCTGGAGCTGCTGGCGGATAAAAAGGGGGATGGGCGGCTTTGGAGCGTGAGAAAAGGGATGCTCGAACTTATCCTGTCTTTCAAAGGGCTGCCTTCGCTGCCGGCGGCGCAGAATCATTTCAGATCTATCCGCGAAGATGCGGAGTTTGCGCTCTCCTGCATGGCGTCATTCTGCCGGGACATGCTGATGATCAAGGCGGGGTGTGAAGCCCTTGCGGAAAACATTGACGCTCTGCCGCGGCTCAGGAGAACATCTGAAACCTTTACAAAAGGGCAGCTTGGCGATATTATTGATTTAATACTACAGGCGAAAAAGCAGCTTGCCGCCAACGTGAACTATGCGCTGGCGGTGGATATGCTGTTTATTTCTGCCTCGGAGGTTTTAATATGAACAAAGCGATAATCGGCGTCCGCTTCAAGAAAGCGGGGAAAATATATTTCTTTGACCCTGCGGAAATGCCCCTGGATATCGGAGACGGAGTGATAGTGGAAACAGTCAGGGGCATAGAATACGGCACGGTAGCCGTAGGCCTGCGCGAGGTAGAGGAAGAATCCATGCCGGCTCCGCTGAAAAAGGTCATAAGGAAAGCCACGGAAGACGACCTTGCCACGCTGAAGGCGAACCGCGAAAAAGAAAAGGATGCCCATGACGTCTGCCAGGAGAAGATCGAAAACCACAAACTGGGCATGAAGCTGGTGGATGTGGAGTATACCTTTGACTGCGGCAAGCTCATTTTTTATTTCACTGCGGAGGGCAGGGTGGATTTCCGCGAATTGGTCAAAGACCTGGCGCACCATTTCAGGACGCGCATAGAGCTCCGCCAGATCGGCGTGCGGGACGAAACGAAAATGATGGGCGGGATAGGCAAATGCGGCATGCAGCTGTGCTGCTGCCGGTTCCTCGGCGAATTCACCCCCGTATCCATCAAGATGGCAAAGGAGCAAAACCTTTCTCTCAACCCGACGAAGATATCCGGGCTTTGCGGCCGGCTGATGTGCTGCCTCAATTATGAACAGCCGTATTACGAGCAGATGCGAAAGCTCATGCCGCCGGTCGGGTCGGAGGTGCAGACCGCAGACGGGGGCACAGGCACGGTGGTAGATAATAACGCCATCAGAGGCGTCGTGCGCGTCAGAATAACGCTGCCGGACGGTTCTGTGGATGTGAGGGAATATCCGTTCCCCGAACTCAAGCTCATCCACCCGGTAAGCGCCGCTCAAGAGGAAGAACGCATCGAGATCGAAGGGGACAAAGAGGATATAAAGACCCTTTTTGAAGATGAGTAGGACCCCTTTTGAAAGGTGATATATTAATTTTATCGTTTAATTTCAAGGGAGGTGAGGTCAAATGGCTTATAAGATCACAGATGCCTGCATAAGCTGCGGAGCGTGCCAGCCCGAATGCCCAACGGAGGCCATTTCCGAAGGCGACAGCCAGTACGTCATAGACGTTTCGCTCTGTACGGACTGCGGCGCCTGCGCCAACGTATGCCCAACGGAGGCATGCCAACCGGAATAAAGAAGATTTGGTAAAAAAAGGCCAGCCAAGGTCTTTTTTTACATCTTGACATATATATTACGAATATATTACAATACAATCATAGTTTTAAGTATGCCCTTTATCCCATGCCTGTTTAGCGGGACAAGCCGTGTAAGCAAAAATCGTTCAGGTGATTTGTTTGATATTTGGGGATGGTCATCTATGAAAAAACTGAACAGGGCATTATGCGTTCTTGTGGCAATTTTCGTCATGGCATCAACTTTCGCATCTCTGGAAATAGCTTTTCCGCAAACCGCAAGCGCAGCCATGAACCCTGCGGCGGACGCCGACAGTTCGACCATCCGGATCAAGCTAAGCTACAATAACAGGACGGAGATGCCCATTATCATTGACGGGGTGTACAGCATACTGGAGAAGCAGGAGCTCGGCGCGCTTGCCCGGGGCAACTACAAGGTAGTGGCGGATAATGCATCGGGGACACTGCGGCTACTAGATAATAACGGCGCGACCGTCGTGGAAAATATGGCGGCCATCACACTGAAGAGGCACACAGCGCCCGATGGGGCCAACTGCATAAAACTGACCACAGACACCGGCACCACCCGCAATTACCTCGGCGACATGAAGTTTTTCCCCAAAGATACATATGTCATGGCCGTAAACCATGTTTTCCTTGAGACATACCTCTACGGCGTGATCGGGTATGAGATGAGTAATTCCTGGCCCTT
>JAUYED010000092.1 GCA_030691525.1 Bacillota bacterium
ATATCTTTTATAAAAGATATATCTCTAATTAATTCTGGATAACTACTTTCATCAATAATAAAATCACCATCAAGAGTAATAAAGTCAGTCGAGAATTCCCTCATAGCATCATAGACGCATCCACCTTGATTATCTACCACCATACTAAGTAAAACATCGGGATTATGAAGCTGAAATCTTTTTGGATCAATTTCATTAATATAATAATTATTCTCACCCTTGCCAGGACAAGTTATGGATAATGGACCTCCGGTAAAATCAACCACAACTCTACCAGAAATTCCACCTTCAGCCAAAATATAGCTAATATCGATAGTATCCTCTGTCTGCATTGACGAAATATCAAGTGGCACCATCATCTCCTGTGTATAAAGAGATGTTTTCTTTACATACATCGGGTCCAAAACTTCGTACATATCATTCCACATATAAAGTACTATATCTGGGTCCAACACTACACCTCCCACTTCTTTTACTTCACCCGTCTCCGGGTCTGTTTCATTTACTTCTTTTTTAAACTCTCCCGCATATTCATCCTCCTTCCCCCCATAAGGATTTCCAGCCTCATATTCATAAACCACTTTTTCTACTCCATCTTTCTCTTGAATTTCTTTCTTTAAACCAGTGATTTCCGGCGCCATTTGCAATTTTTCCTGCATGGGGTCAGGCGTCGGGCTGGGCGAAACTTCCGCTTGGCTGGGGCTCGATGATGGCGTTGGAGCAGCTCCGCAGCCAGCGAGGGAGAGGGCAAAAGCAAATATCAGTATGATTGATATGAATATAGAGTTAAAGCGGGACATGGCAGGCGCCTCCTGAAATCAATTATTGGTAGTTTGAGATGATTATAGCACGAATAATTCGTATATGGAAGAGATTGGGTGTAAAGGGGGCGGATTGCTGCGGGTATTTGGGAAAGGGGCTTCCGCCCCTCTTCCCAAGCCTACACCCCGAGTTAGTATGGGTTACTGCGATTGATTAAGCGACTTGGAAAGACAGGCAAAGAGATTGCCGCGTCGCGAGTGCTCCTTGCAATGTTGCGGGGTGTAGGAGTGGTTATAGAGCGGTTAATAAGCATCAGAGGAGATTTGGGTCATTGCTATAAAGTTACACCTGCCGGTAAAAGCCCTTGTTTGACAGAACAATTCCAAAAGGCGGCTTAATCGGGGTATAATCAGCTAAGAGAAAGTCATTCAAAAGAGGAAAAGCGTTTGTTCAACATCGTCCTTGTAGAGCCCGAGATACCGCAGAATACCGGTAACATCGCACGCACATGTGCGGCGACAGGGTGCAGGCTGTACCTTGTGCGCCCGCTCGGCTTTTCCATAGACGAAAAGCAGGTGCGAAGGGCGGGGCTGGATTACTGGGACAAGGTGGACATCCGCATATATGATTCGCTGGATGAGATAATGCGGGAGAACCCGGATGCGGCCTTTTACTTTTCTACGACGCGGTGCAGGAAGAACTATACGGAGCAGAGATATGAAAAAGGGTGCTTCATCGTTTTTGGCAAGGAAACGGCGGGGCTGCCTGCATCCCTTCTCTCCGCCCACCCGGAGCAATGCATGCGCATCCCCATGAGAGGAGACCTGCGCTCGCTGAACCTCTCCAACGCCGTCGCGGTAATATTATATGAGGCGCTGAGGCAGAACGGGTTTGAGGGATTGGAGTAAGCCCTTAAAGGAAAAGGGTGTAAAAATCCGTTTCAAAGTGCTCCGGCGTATTGTATAATTATGATAAGAGGTTAAACCTGTCATATTCATTCCAAGGGGGTTGAAATATGCCGACATATAAGAAAAACTGCATGTACTGCGAAAAGTTGATCTCGGGCGACGCAAACAGCTGCCCTTTCTGCGGAAGGAGCGATCCATTTGCGCTGCGCTGCCCCAAATGCCGCATGGAAATCGGGAAGGATTACGCTGCCTGCCCGGGCTGCGGGTTTCCCCTGTCCGTCAAATGCCCCAAGTGCGGCACCATGGTCTTCCCCACAAGCATTTGCTCCAATTGCGGGGGAAGCCTGACGGTGACCTGCCCGAACAAAAAATGCGGCGAAGTGCAGCCGTTCATCAACGAAAAATGCGTCAGGTGCGGAAAAAGGATCAAATAATCACCGATCTGTATAAAAGGAGGTGCTTAGCTAATGGCTATGAAATCTTTCACCCGGAACCTTCAGGACCATAGCACCGAAGCAGGATTCCAGTTCGAGTTTTTGTGCGATCTATGCCAGGATGGCTACAAAAGCGAATTCACCGAATCCACAACATATAAAAAGAGGGGGCTTTTCAAGGGCATATCCGAAGGGCTCAGCGTCGGCGGCTCGCTTCTAGGAGGTATCGGCGGCCTTGGCAGCATCGGCTACGGGCTGGGGCGCGGCGTAGAAGCCATAGGCGACCAGTACAGCGGCATGTCCCCCGAATGGCATAGGGAGCATGAAAGGGCCTTCGAGATAGCCCAGAATGAGGCAATGAACCATTTCCACCGCTGCCAGTCCTGCCGCAAATGGGTGTGCGACGCCGACTTCAACGAAGAGGAAGGGCTTTGCGTGGAATGTGCGCCGCGTATGGACGTGGAGGTCGCAGCAGCGCGCGCAAGGAAGATGAAAGAGGACATCGAGGAAAAAGCCAAGGGCACGGTGGTATTCAAAGGGGATATCGAGAGCAAGGCCATCACCTGCCCGCAGTGCGGTAAGCCTGTAAGCTCGGGAAAATTCTGCGGCAACTGCGGCGCGGAGGTAGGCATGGTGGTCTGTCAGCGCTGCGGAGCCAAGAACCAGCCAGGAACAAAATTTTGCAGTGAGTGCGGGAACAAGCTGTAAGCCTCAGATTTTTAGCGGGCGCATGGGAAGATGCGCCCGCTATTTTTAGCTCTATAGTTTTGATTTGGAGAATACAAATGAAAGCGGTGCAGGAATATGAGCGAGAAAACCAAGGATATGGAAAACAAGGAAAAAACGACGAGCGTACCGCCTGAAGCGCTCGAGCCGGAT
>JAUYED010000094.1 GCA_030691525.1 Bacillota bacterium
CCTATAAGGCCTATCTGGAAGATCAAAAATTTGTTGAAAAAGCCAAAAATGCCATTAAAGCTACTGTAACGGAAGTTTCAGACTCCGAGATACAGGACTTTTATGATAGAACGCTGGAAAGCCAGGGGAACACGTTTGGGCAGTACCCTGAACAGTACGAGCAGGCAATGATTTACGGCGACTATATCACGTACAATGTCGAGGGCTACAGGCGGATCAAACAGATCCTGATAGGGTATACGGACGAGGACAAGGGAAAGCTTGATGAGCAAATAGGTAACGAAGAAGGCTACCAAGCTGCGCTCCAGACCGCCCAGGAAAATATAAGAGCAGAAGCGGAAGACGTGCTAAGCCAGGTCAAAAGCGGCGCGGACTTTGACGGGCTTATCACAACATATAATGATGATCCCGGCATAAGCAGTTTTCCTGACGGGTATTACGTGAGCGCCGATTCAGCAATATGGGATCCAGTATTCATAACTGCGGCCATGGCTCTTGCCAAAGTTGGCGATACTTCGGAACTGGTCGCCACCAACTATGGCTACCATATCCTGAAATACGCTTCGGACGTGACACCCGGGGCTATTCCACTGAATCAGATAGATAAAGAGAAGTCAAGAGAAGCGACGCTTGCAGATAAGAAGGAGGAATTCTTGAAGGCGGAAGTGGAAAGGTGGGAAAGCATCGCCAAAATCGAAAGATTCTATGACAAATTATAAAAGTATTTATGTAAATTAAAATATACTATCAAAGCCGTCCGGCACTGCCGGGCAGCTTTTTTCATGGCTCCCCATAATGGGAAAAACTACTACAGCAGAAGTAAAAAGCATACCGCATAAAATCAGTTGGCAATAAGATACTATTACTGCAATATGATGAAAACAGCGTAAAAAGGAGGACGGATCCTGTGAAAGCGACGGGGATTGTACGTAGGATTGACGAACTTGGCAGAGTGGTAATACCCAAGGAAATACGGCGCACGCTGCGGATCAGGGAGGGGGATCCTCTTGAGATATTCACCGACAGGGACGGAGAGGTCATATTGAAAAAGTACTCGCCCATCGGTGAAATGGGCGATTTCGCCAAGGAGTATGCAGAATCCCTCTACCGTTCGCTTGGCCATATCGTTTGCATTTTCGATAAGGACAATATCATTGCCGTTGCGGGCGGGAACAAGAAAGAGTACCTGGATAAGCCCATCAGCGAAGACGTCGAAAGGATCATGAAGGACAGAAAAGCGCTGATTGCCAACCGCAGAGAAGGCGGGCAATGTATCTTGGTGACCGCCGAAGAAGACGACAGCTCGGTTTACCAGGCGCAGGTCATGATGCCCATCATCGCCGAAGGCGAGCTGATAGGCGCGGTAGCGCTGCTTTCGAAGCAGCCGAATATCGTCATGGGCGAAACGGAGATCAAAGTCACCGAAACAGCGGCACGGTTCCTTGGAAGGCAAATGGAGCAATAATCACAATACATTATCCGGCTAAAGGGCATTGAAGCTTTCAAGATGCCCTTTTTTGTTGTAAATGCGACAGTTTAGCGATATAATTCATATTAAATATGAGATCATAGATCAGCATACTCCTTCAAGGGGGCAGCGATGGAGAAAGCCGCAGCAGGGACGGTCAAAAAGTCCTTTGTAAAAGGCGCTATCATCCTTGGCATTGCAGGGATCATCTGCAAGATAATCGGGGCAGTATACAGGATACCGCTTGCAAATATCATCGGCGAGCGCGGGATGGCGCATTACCAGGTGGCCTACCCCATCTACACGCTGCTACTGGTCGTCTCCTCGGCAGGCCTTCCTATAGCCATCTCCAAAATGGTCGCAGAAAAGATTGCCGTCGGAGACCATTTCGGTGCCCACCGGATATACAGGGTGTCGGCATGGCTGCTGGCGATCGTCGGTGTGCTGACATCGGTAGCCATGATGATCTTTGCAGTGCCCATCGCAAAGGCGGTGGGGCTGGAAACTGCGTGGCTGGCTATCCTGGCCATCGGCCCGTCCCTTCTCATCGTTTCGCTTATATCCGCCTTCCGCGGATATTTCCAGGGCATGCAGGTGATGACGCCGACTGCGGTCTCGCAGATAATCGAGCAAGTCGGCAAGCTCGCCATCGGGTTCCCGCTCGCGCTCGCATTTTTTGCCATAGGTATTGCCGGCCCCTGGGGATTTCTGCCCGAAGGTGTGCAGAATACAGCGCAAAACTTGGCCAATTACGGCCAGGCACAGTTTGGCGCAGCGGGCGCGCTTCTGGGAGTGACAGGCAGCGAACTCTTTGCCCTCCTGCTTCTTTTCGGCATCTATCTCGTAGCGCGGCCGCGGCTGAAAAGGCGCATCATGGCTTCCGTCAAACTTAAAAAGGAAAAAACATTCGGTATCGTCGGGCGCATAGCAAAGATCGCGATACCTGTAACCATAGGGGCGAGCATCATGCCGCTCGTCCAGCTCATAGATACTGCGATGGTCATGAACCTTGTCAAAGACATGCCGGCGATCGGCAGCTACTCTGACCAGATGTTCGGCGTACTGACCGGGTTCATAAACCCGCTGATAAACGTACCGGCCGTCCTGACGATAGCGCTGATGATGGCGCTTGTGCCCGCCATATCCTCATCAATGGTGGAAAAAGACATGCTTGCCATCCGAAACAAGGCCAGCACAGGCTTGAAACTCACCATGATCATAGGGTTCCCCTGCGCGGCGGGGTTCTATCTGCTTTCAAGGCCCATACTTGAGCTTCTGTACGGACGGCTCAACAACACACTTTTGCCCACCGGCACGGCGATGGACCTGGCCACTCAATTGCTCCAGGTACTTGCGATAGGGATATTCTTCCTTTCCATCGTGCAGACCATGACAGGAGTCCTGCAGGGGATAGGGAGGGTGGTCATCCCCGTCATCAACCTTCTCATCGGTGCCGCCGTAAAAGTTGTATTGACGCTCGTGCTCGTAGGCGACCCCGCTATAAATATCGTAGGCGCAGCTTACAGTACCATCGCCTGCTATGCGGTAGCGGCCATACTAAATATAATATTCGTCATCAAACAGACCAGACTGAGATTCAGGGTGCTGGATTTCATCATCAAGCCGGCATTAGCCGCAGCCGGAATGGGCGCACTGGTATATTTCGGGCAGAAGTTGCTTGAAGGGCCTGTGGGCGCCAAGGTTTCCACCGTCATCGCTATCGTTGCAGGCGCCATTGTTTACTTCATGCTCATCCTCCTCTTCGGCGCGCTCAAGCCCGAAGATATGGCGTTCATGCCCGGAGGCGCCAAACTGAGCCGGCTGATGAATAAAATCGGCATCTGGAGAAAATAGAAAAGGAGATTGCTTGCCAAATTGGGAGAGATCTTTATTATCGGGCTGGGGCCGGGGCCGGAGGACTGTATCAGTACCGCAGCGATAGAAGCGCTCTGCAGTGCACCCTGCCGGTACATACAGACGGAAAATCACGCTGCAGCTTTGCTTCTCAAAAGGAAAGGCGCGGCCTACTCCTCGATGGACGACATTTATACATCCTCGGATGACATTGATAGTTTAAACCGGATGATCGTGGAACGGCTTTGCAGCGCGGCCCAGAAAGGGAGCGTTGCCTACGGCGTGGCAGGCGGCGGAGAACGGCTGCCTGAAGGGCTGGAAAAAGAGTGCGCTGAAAGAGCCGTCCAAATCACCCGCATCCCAGGCGTTTCACCAGCTCAGGCGGCGCTGTGCGCTTCGGGGCTGGGGGCAGTTGAGGGCTACCGCGTCCTGTATGCCAAAGATGTCTGCAGCGCCCTGCCGGATACAGGCGTGCCCCTTGTCCTGCTGGAAATCAAAGACCGTGTCCTTGCCGGCAGAGCCAAGCAGAAGCTTCTCAGGCATTACAGCGAGGAGCTGCCTGTCTGGTTCATCCGGTTTACTGCTGAAGCTCATATTGTAGAGAAGATCCCCCTTGAAGCGCTGGACAGCCGTAGGGAATACGGCACAGGCGCCGTCGCGGTCATGCCTCCTGTCCCGCTCAAAGACAGGCGAAAGTACAGTTTCTATGACCTTATTGCTATCATGGACATGCTTCGCTCCCCCGGCGGTTGCCCATGGGACAGGGAACAGACGCACAGGAGTTTGAAGCAGTACCTCGTGGAGGAGTGCTATGAAACGCTGGAGGCCATAGAGCAGCAGAATGACGAGATGCTTGCACAGGAACTCGGGGATGTCATGCTGCAGGTGGCGTTCCATGCGCAGATAGCCAAAGAACAGGCGCGCTTCGATATCGAAGATGTCGTCACCGCCATCTGCGCCAAAATGATCGCTCGCCATACCCACATCTTCGGCAACGACAGGGCGGATACCCCCGGGGAAGTACTCAAGAACTGGGACAGGATAAAGAAGGCGGAAAAGAACATTTCGACGCAGACGCAGGCCATGAGGGACGTTTCGTTCAGCTTGCCCGCACTTATGCGCAGCACGAAAGTGCAGCATAAAGCAGCCCAGGTCGGCTTTGACTGGGACAAGCCCGAGGGGGCGCTGGAAAAGGTCCTTGAAGAAGCGCAGGAGATTTCGGAAGAACTGAGCCAACAACGCGCTGGCCGGGGGGACAAAAAAACGTTGAATAAGGAGGTGGGAGATCTACTCTTTGCGGCGGTCAACGTCGCCCGGCTGCTGGGGGTGGAACCCGAGCAGGCGCTGTACGCTGCCGTAGAGAAATTCATTGGCCGTTTTGAGTACATCGAGAATGAAGCGCGGAGCATGGGCATGAAGCTTGAGGGCATGACACTTGGCCAGATGGATGAGCTTTGGAAGCAAGCCAAGGGCAGAGAGCCCAAGTGATAGCTTGCCGGCGCGGATAAGCTAAACAGGGGGGCAACATTATCTTTAGCCCAAAATGATGGGCATTTAGGAGGAGTGAAAACATGAAAAAGTCCGAATTGGTACACGCAATATCCAGTAAAAGCGGGCTCAGCAAGGTGGACTCGGAAAAGGCGTTGAATGCGATGCTGAGCGCCGTATCCATGGAGGTTGCCAAAGGCGGCAAGGTCCAGTTGATAGGGTTTGGCTCCTTCGAATCGCGCAACAGAAGCGCAAGGATGACGCGCAACCCCAAAACAGGGGCAAAGATAAGAATCGGCCCCACGCGCGTACCCGCATTCAGAGCAGGCAAGGTCTTCAAGGACATGCTCAAGCTCAAGTAAAAAATAATAAAAGAAGGCCGGAAACATCGTATTCCGGCCTTCTTTTATATGCTTGAAACCCCGCCGCCCGCCGTTTTAGATGGGGCACAACACTTTCCCAATACAGATTGCTCATCTGTTTGGCTTTCTGTATAATATCATTGAGCAGGTATAAAGATATGCGCCTTGATAAATTCCTGAAAGTATCACGTCTTATGAAAAGAAGAACGCTTGCAAACCAGGTGTGCTCGCTTGGCAGGGTGAGCATATGCGGGAGACCGGCTAAACCGGGAGACAGAGTAAAGCCCGGAGACGTCATAGAGATACGCATGGGGGAACGCGTGTTCAGGTATGAAGTGCTTTCCGATCAGGAGCATGCATCCAGGGAAGAAGCGGGGTATATGTACCGCGCATTATGAAAGGCGGAAATGATAAAAAAATGATTTCCTATGCCGTTCTGCTGTGTGCAGGCAGAGGAAAACGCATGGGCGAGGCCTGCAATAAGCTTTTTTTACCTCTTTGCGGGAAACCCGTCCTTTGGCACAGCATCAAGCTGATGCTTGGCTGTGAATTCTTTGACGGGATGGTCATGGCCTGCGCCAGAGAAGATATGAAGCAATGCGAAAAAATCCTGTCCGAATTCGACAGCCCCTTTCCCGTGATCATCATCGAAGGGGGAAAAGAGAGACAGGAATCTGCAAAAAACGCGCTCGCTGCTCTGCCTGAAGGTGTAGAAGCGGTGCTCATCCATGACGCGGCGCGCCCCTTCACCGAAAAAAAGGTGATGAAAAAATGCCTTGAGATGGCTGCGGAGCATGGGGCCTGCATCGCTGCAACGCCTTCAAAGGATACGGTCAAGATGGTGAAAGGCGGGGAGATCAAGGGAACGCCCGATCGGAGCAGCATCTGGCTGGCTCAGACCCCGCAGGCGTTCCGTACCGAGGTGATCATCAACGCTCACCGTGAGGCCGAGGAGAACGGCATATCCGGCACAGACGATGCGCAGCTTGTGGAGGCCTGCGGCGGCGCCGTAAAAGTCGTAGAGAGCAGCTGGGGAAATATCAAAATAACCACGCCCGAGGATATGGCGTATGCAAGGGCTATACTGAATCTGACAAGGGGAGGGAACGCCATGCGTATAGGTACTGGCTATGACGCCCACAAACTGGCCGAAGGAAGACCGCTTATCATCGGCGGGGCGGCGATACCTTTTGAATCCGGGCTGCTGGGCCACTCTGATGCAGACGTGCTGACGCACGCCGTTATGGACGCCCTGCTCGGCGCGGCAAATCTTGGGGACATCGGCTTGCTTTTTCCGGATACGGATAAACAGTATGAAGGCATCTCAAGCATCGAGCTTCTGAAAATGACGGGGAAAAATCTGAAGCGCCAGGGCTATGCCGTCATCAATATAGACGCAACCGTCGTGGCACAGAGGCCCCGGCTCAGGCCCTATACGGACGAGATGGCAAAAAATATGGCCAAGGCGCTGGATATCAGCCCCGAAGCCGTCAGCATCAAGGCCACGACGACCGAAGGGATGGGCTTTGAAGGGCGGCAGGAAGGGATTTCTGCCCATGCCGTGGCCTGCATCGAATCCATATAGCGGCTTATATAGTATTATGATATAATAATCACCAACTAATCGTTTCAGCTCAAAGGGATGTGAGAAAGTCAAAAATGGATCTTTTCAAAGACAACCTGAAACAGCATTATTCACGCCGCCGGCTGGCGGGCCCCGGTAAAACGCACAGCCGTTTCAGCTATTCCCGCAGCGGGCGCCTGCGCAAGCTCAACCGTAGAAACATCGCCTGGGCCATAACAGGGACCATCGCCGGAGCAGCCGCACTGGCGCTGTTGGCTGTTTTTGTCGTGATACCCATGCTGGGGAAAACCAGTGTGACGGCTTCGGCCTCGCCCACGCCTACGCCGGTGGAAAAACATCCTGCCGATATGTCCGCCCTTCAGAAAGAGATGGTGCTGATGCGCGAAAAACACATTTCAGTGCCGTCGCTCTTCGGGAAAGAACTGATTTACTCTGAGGGGACAGATGCAGTCGGAGGGCTCCGCCTTGCAAATGTGAATATATACAATACCGAAACCGATGATGCCACTGCGGTCAAAGATATAAAGCTGGTGAACGACAATATTTTAGAACTGCATTTCAATGACAGCTGGATCGTCTGGTTCGACTCTAAAAAGTCGGGCGGCGGTGCTATTTATGCATATGACAGGGACAAAAAAGAATTTCCCGAAATAATTAAAATAAAAACGTGCTATTTCAGCATGCCCCGGCTCAACCTCTACCAGGATTATGTCGTGTGGATGGATCAGACGGGGTCAAGCATGGACAAGCTTTTTGTCTATGACCTTTTATCCGGTGAAAGCACCACGCTGGAATTTTACGAAAAAACGCCTTACGGCGGCAGCGCGGCGTATGTTTATAAAGGAAAGATCCTTTGGGCAGGGCCCAATCCCAAAGCCAAAGCAAACGTGGAAACCAGTCTTATTTATTCCATCACGCTCGGCACATCGCAGGCCAATACTGCGCCGCAAACCTACGACCCGGGTACTTACGTCAACGACCCCATGACCAACGGGGTAGTCACCGCCTGGTCAGATGGCAATAAAAGCCCCGCTGCTTCGCTGTACTACTGCCTTAGGAACGGTACGCCTGTCAAGCTGGCCGACAACATCACGCAGTATGGCGTGGGCACGAATTTCATTGCCTATACCAAGGAGGAGGCGCTGTGGCTGTTCTTCTATGACGAGCAGAAACACTGCCGTCTTACCCTGCAGGACGAGAAGGCCATGCTGGGCGACGTTCTGGGAGATAAGGTAGTCTGGTTTGACGTTACAGACGAAACGTACGAGAGAAACGTTTTGAAATATGCCATAATCAACTAATGCGAAAGGGCGAAACGGTATGCCCAGGCAAAAAACAGTATTCATGTGCGGAGAATGCGGCTATGAAAGCCCCAAATGGATGGGCAAGTGCCCCGGCTGCATGCAGTGGAACACGATGACGGAGGTTGCGCAAAAAAGCAACCTTCTTTCTTCGATAGCAAAACTCACGGGTGAACCTCTTTCCCTCGATAAGATCATAGAAGAGGAAACACCGCGCGTACCTACAGGGATATCCGAGCTGGACAGAGTGCTGGGCGGAGGCGCTGTACGCGGGTCCGTGATATTGACAGGCGGAGAACCGGGCATCGGGAAATCCACTCTTATGCTCCAGGCCTCGGGCAAACTCTGCGAAAACGGAAGCCGCGTGCTGTATGTCACCGGAGAGGAATCGGCCAAACAGGTGAAAATGCGCGCGTCACGGCTGAATATTTCCCATGGCAACCTTTTCGTCCTTGCCGAGACGGACGTCAACGAAATACTTTCAAAGGTCGCCGATATTAAAGCTGACTTTTTGATGGTGGACTCCATTCAGACGATTTACGACCCTGATTTTGACTGCTCCCCCGGAAGTGTCAGCCAGGTGAGAGAGTGTGCTGCAAAACTCCTTTACTATGCCAAAAGCACGAGCGTTACCGTCTTTATCGTCGGGCACGTCACCAAAGAGGGAGCCATTGCAGGCCCCAGGATCATGGAGCATATGGTGGATACAGTCTTGTATTTCGAAGGCGAGAATTTCAATGCCTTCAGGATACTCCGCGCGGTGAAAAACAGGTTCGGCTCTACCAACGAGATAGGGGTTTTCGAGATGCGGCAGGAAGGCATGGCAGAGGTATTGAACCCTTCCGCCATGCTTTTGTCCTCGCGCGTCCAAGGCGTGGCCGGGTCGGCGGTGGCATGCTGCATGGAGGGGACGCGGCCTGTTCTGGCGGAGGTGCAGGCGCTGGTCAGCCCCGCATCTTTCGGCGTACCGAGGCGTATGGCCTCCGGCGTTGACTATAATCGGCTGGCTATGCTTGCAGCTGTTCTGGAAAAGCGCGTAGGACTGAACCTTTCCAATCAGGATATATATATAAATGTGGTGGGCGGGATACGGCTGGAAGAACCCGCCTACGACCTTGCGCTTGCCTGCGCCATCGCTTCAAGCTTCAAAAACATACCGGTATTCCCTGATACAGCCATAATCGGCGAAGTGGGGCTGACAGGCGAGGTCAGGGACGTAGGACAGATGGAGAAACGTCTCGCGGAGTGCGCCAAACTCGGCTTTGCGAGATGCATCGTCCCCCGCGGCACTTCCCTGAAGTCTAGCGGCATCACGCTTTCCCGGGTCGCAGATGTCAAAGCGGCGCTGGAAGAAGCTTTGATATAAATTTGGAGGGAGCTTCACCTTTTGTCATTGCTTCGGAGCACTTGCAGCATAGCGTTCCTAAGTTTGTACATTGTGCATTGCGCTACGGCACTGCATCCCCCAAAAAAAGAAACCGCATCAAAGCGGTTTTCAAAAATTATTCTTAAAGTATAGGGATTCATTTCAAATTGAATTTGCCCAGCGCAAGGAGCTCATCGCGCTCCTTTATCAAAACGTCGTACATCGAAAGCCGCAGCGTGTTGCATACCGCTGCGAGATAAAACATCAGCCCGCCCATCTCCTTTTCCACAAGCTCCCGGCAGTTGCCGCAAAGCTCCCCGCTTACCTGGGCGTTGACATGCTTTTTCATCTCTTCCAGAGAATAACCCTCCTTGAAATTCTGCTTTCTCCCGTGGATGCTGATGCAGCCGCAGTGCGTTACGGATTTTATGACCGTGCGGTTGAGCTTGGCGCCCGCAAGCTGAAGCTTGGACAGAGTATCCAAAAGACTTTTGTTACGCAAGAGCATTTCGTCTGCCACCTGCTGAAAATCCTCAAAAAGTATGTCTTTCATAATTACTCCTCTTTTCTGAAGTTGGCTTACACTTCAATTATAGGTTGCATCAAAATATTTTGTCAATGCTGCACGGCTTTGGGAAGTGTAAAGCGTTAACAAATGGGAGCAACCTTGAATTTTGATAAAAAATGTTTTTTAGAAATGTTGATAAAGTGAAATAAAAAAAGTGGTATAATTACTTAAAATGATTTTAAGGAGGTGAAAATATTGATAAAAAAAACTGTAAGATTTATTTTGACGCTGGTTGGAGCAGGCATCGGGCTGGGGCTTTGCGCGCTCGCCTATGAACTTCTCAAAACCTTCGAAATCGCTGATCTGCAAAGTGTATTGCAGCCCTACGCAAATATCCTGATTTTCGCAGGAAGCGCTGTTTTATTTGCACTAATCCTTTTTGCAGTTTCATCCGGAATCATAAAAGTGTTCATGAGATTTGTCAACTGGGTCGAAAGCAAGCTTCAAAAGATCCCCATGGTAGATATGCTTGCGGGCTCTATCGGGCTGATTATCGGCTTCATTATCGCGTTCCTGCTTTCGGGCATAGTCGAACAGGTCAAGATACAATGGCTGTCCATCACCATCTCAGCAGTCCTGTATTTGATTCTGGGCTTCCTTGGTATGCGGCTCGCCGTTAGCAGGAAGCACGAAGCGAGTCTTTCAGGGTTAATGAGGCGGAGGGACAAAGGACGGATAAAGACGTCCGAAATGGCAAGTCCTAAGCTGATAGATACCAGCGTCATCATTGACGGGAGGATCTATGATATCTGCAAAACCGGCCTTGTCGAAGGCACGCTCATCATCCCCGGATTCGTGCTGAACGAATTGCGCCACATCGCTGATTCCTCGGATCCGCTCAAAAGGAACCGTGGGAGAAGGGGACTGGATATCCTCAACAAGATCCAAAAGGAACTGGATATGCCCGTGAAGATCATGGATATCCGCTATGATGAGGAACTGGATGTGGATAGCAAGCTTCTGAAAATGGCGGATGAATTAAAGGCAAAGATAATCACCAATGACTACAACCTTAAAAAAGTTGCCACCGTGCAGGGCGTGTCCATCCTCAGCGTGAATGAGCTTGCTGACGCGCTCAAGGCCGTGGTGCTCCCGGGCGAAGAGATGACTGTCCAGATCGTAAAAGAAGGGAAAGAAAGCGGGCAAGGCGTAGCCTACCTCGATGACGGGACGATGATCGTGGTCGAAGGGGGCAAAAAATGCGTGGGACGGGACGAAGAAGTGCTCGTTACCAGCGTACTGCAGACCGCTGCCGGCAGGATGATCTTTGCTAAAATGAAAGAACAGGCATGACTTGATAATAGATAACGACCATAAAAGCAACATCCCCTTTGATCAAGAGGATGTTGCTTTTTAAACTATTTCTTTCAAATCCTGTTTTTTTATTGACAGTTAAAATAAGGAGTGATAAAATTAAAAAATGCTTCAGTATAGGCAAAGCTCGAACAATATTTTAAAATATAGACCTTATAGTATAATTGTAATTCGAATAAGCAAAGATTTCAAGGGTAATAATAAAGACGTATGCCTTCGGGCCTTACCAACATTAGCCAGTCATCGTGCAGGGGCGGGCTTTCTTGTGAAAAAATAATAGGGGTGAATGGTTAGATGATGCATGATGTGCAGTTGGGCAACAGGAAGCGGAAGAGTTTCTCCAAAATCAAAGAAGTTTTGGATATGCCCAATCTCATTGAGATTCAAAAAAACTCCTACAGGCGGTTTTTAGAGAATGATTTGCGCGAGGTCTTGAGCGACTTTTCCCCCATCACCGATTATTCAGAACGGCTGATGCTTGAGTTTATAGATTATAAACTGGACGAAGACAACCCGAAATATTCGGTGGAAGAGTGCAAGGAAAGAGACGTTACCTACAGCGCTCCTTTAAAAGTCAAAGTACGGCTCATCAATAAAGATACCGGCGAGGTCAAGGAGCAGGATGTCTTCATGGGCGACTTCCCGCTGATGACCGAGCAGGGTACTTTTATCATCAACGGGGCTGAGCGCGTCATCGTCAGCCAGCTTGTGCGTTCCCCCGGCGTTTATTTCACCGCGCAATACGATAAATCAGGCAAAAAGCTCTTCGGTGCCAACGTCATTCCGAATAGAGGCGCCTGGCTGGAGTACGAAACAGACAACAACGAGTGCATGTGGGTCCGGGTGGACAAAACAAGGAAGCTTCCCATAACCGTGCTCCTGCGTTCTCTGGGGCACGGGACCAATGCCGATATCACCCGGCTTCTTGGCGAAAACGAGTGTCTCAGCGCGACCATGATGCGGGATCAATCCGGCAGCGTGCAAGAAGGGCTCATTGATATCTATAAGCGCCTTCGCCCCGGGGAGCCGCCTACCGAAGAAAGCGCCAGGTCCCTGCTCAAATCTCTTTTCTTTGACCCGAAAAGATATGACCTTGCGCGCGTAGGGCGCTACAAGCTGAATAAAAAGCTGGGCATCGCGCCGCGCATCTCGGAGCAGATAGCTGCGGAAGATATCGTACACCCTGAAACCGGCGCGCTTCTTGTCGAGGCGGGGAAAAGGATATCCAAAAAAGACGCAGCCGATATGCAGGATGCGGGCATCAACGAAGTATCCATCCGTATAGAGGATAAAAAAATCAAAGTTCTGGGGAACAACTTTGTGGATGCGTCTGGGCACCTGCCTTTTGACCCAAAGGAAGCGGGGCTGAATGAAAAGGTTCACTGGCCAACACTGAAAAAGATATTGCAGGAACACAAAAAAAAGACCAGCGCGCTGAAAGAAGCGCTCAAAGAAAACGCTGCGCTGCTCATACCAAAGCATATCATCCAGGATGACATCATCGCGTCTGTCAGCTATCTCGTAGGGCTCGGCAATGGGATAGGGATCACAGATGATATAGATCATTTGGGCAATAGAAGGCTCCGCTCTGTCGGAGAGCTTCTGCAAAACCAGATCCGGGTAGGGCTGTCCCGCTTGGAGAGGGTCGTGCGCGAGCGCATGGCCATTCAGGATATGGAAGCCGCCACCCCCTCAAACCTGATAAACATCCGCCCGGTCACCGCGGCCATCAAGGAGTTTTTCGGCTCATCCCAGCTTTCACAATTCATGGACCAAACCAATCCTCTTGCGGAGCTGACGCATAAGCGCCGGCTGAGTGCCCTGGGCCCCGGCGGGCTCAACAGGGAACGCGCCAGCTTTGAGGTGCGTGACGTGCACCATTCGCACTACGGGCGCATGTGTCCCATCGAAACGCCTGAAGGCCCCAATATCGGGCTTATCGGCTCTCTCAGCACATACGCGAAGATCAACGAATACGGTTTCATCGAGTCCCCCTACAGGAAAGTCATTCGTGGGCAGGGCGTATTGACAGACGAGCTTTTCTACCTGACGGCGGACGAAGAGGATGAATTCGTCATTGCACAGGCCAATGAGCCGGTGGATAAGAACGGCAGGTTCGCCCATGAACGCGTTACTGCAAGGGCCCGGGAGGAGATCATCGAAGTCCCCCGCGAAAACGTAGACCTGATGGATGTTTCGCCCAAGCAACTCGTTTCGGTTGCGACGGCCATGATCCCGTTCCTTGAAAATGACGATGCCAACCGCGCATTGATGGGCTCCAACATGCAGCGGCAGGCGGTCCCGCTCATAAGGCCCGAAGCCCCTATTATCGGCACGGGCATGGAATATAAAGCAGCGTGCGATTCGGGCGTAGTCATCATAGCCAAGCACCCGGGCACGGTAGAAAAGGTGTCTGCGCGCTCCATCACGGTGAAGACGAATGAAGGCGGACTGGATACCTACCGGCTGACTAAATTCACCCGTTCCAACCAGGGCACATGCATGAATCAGATGCCCATCGTCAATGCGCGCGACCGCGTTTCAAAGGGACAGGTCATCGCGGACGGGCCGTCAACCGACAACGGCGAGATCGCCTTAGGACGCAATGTGCTCATCGGGTTCATGACGTGGGAGGGCTACAATTATGAAGATGCCATACTCATCAGCGAACGGCTGGTAAAAGACGATATATTCACATCCATCCATATCGAGGAGCATGAGACAGAGGCACGGGATACCAAGCTTGGCCCGGAGAAGATCACGCGAGACATCCCGAATATCACTGCGGACAAGATCAAAGACCTAGACGATCGGGGCATCATCCGTATCGGGGCAGGGGTGCGCTCAGGCGACATCCTTGTGGGAAAGGTAACACCAAAAGGCGAAACAGAGCTCACCGCGGAAGAAAGATTGCTGCGCGCCATCTTCGGTGAAAAAGCGCGCGAAGTGCGCGATACGTCGCTGCACGTCCCGCACGGCGAAGGCGGCATCGTGGTGGATGTCAAGGCCTTTACCAGGGAAAACCGCGACGAGCTGCCCCCGGGAGTCAACCAGATGGTGCGCGTCTATATCGCCCAGCGCAGGAAAATATCAGTGGGGGACAAAATGGCGGGGCGGCACGGAAATAAAGGCGTCATCTCCCGGATACTGCCTGAAGAAGATATGCCCTACCTGCCCGATGGCACGCCGCTGGATATCGTTCTGAACCCGCTTGGAGTTCCTTCGCGCATGAATATCGGTCAGGTGCTGGAAGTGCATTTAGGGCTTGCATCGAAAAAATTCGGCTGGTACATCGCCACGCCCGTGTTTGACGGCGCCACTGAAAACGAGATCATGGCGCTTCTGAAAAAGGCGGGCTACAGCGAAGACGGTAAGATGACCCTGTATGACGGACGCTCGGGCGAGCCGTTCGAAAACCCCATAACTGTCGGCTACATGTACATGCTGAAGCTGGCCCATCTTGTAGATGACAAGATACACGCCCGCTCCACAGGCCCGTATTCGCTGGTGACGCAGCAGCCGCTGGGCGGCAAGGCACAGTTTGGCGGGCAGCGCTTCGGCGAGATGGAAGTATGGGCGCTTTATGCCTACGGCGCAGCTTATACCCTGCAGGAGATTTTGACCGTCAAGTCGGATGACGTGCTGGGTAGAGTGAAAACGTATGAGTCCATCATCAAAGGCGAAAACATCCCTGAGCCCGGCGTGCCTGAATCCTTCAAGGTGTTGATCAAAGAGCTGCAGAGCTTAGCGCTGGATGTGAAGGTGCTGGCAAGCGACAACCGGGAGATCAAGATGCGCGAATCGGTCGAAGAGGCGGATGAGCTCGGACTGGGCATCGCAGGCAAGCTGACGGAAGATGCGGATTTCACCGAGATCTTTGAAGACAGCATAGAGTTCGAAGACGTGCTGGATGATAAGTACGCCCGCGAAAGCGACCTTGATGATATGGAAGAGGACGATTACGAAAAGCTGTTTGACCAGGGCATCAAGGATTTTGAAGATGCCAGTGATATCGAAAATGCCGAAACGGATAAAGACAAAAATGAGTAAGGCCGTTGCATCCCGGGTTATGGGGTACGATGGGCATCAAAAGTTTTTTGGTTAATAGAGGGGAGAAAGACGCGCTATGGTGCCTCTGAACAACTTTGATTCCATGCAGATAGGCCTTGCTTCGCCCGAAAAGATCATAGAGTGGTCGCGCGGCGAAGTAAAAAAACCCGAGACCATAAACTACCGTACGCTCAAGCCCGAAAAGGACGGCCTTTTCTGTGAGAGGATATTTGGGCCGACCAAGGACTGGGAGTGCCATTGCGGTAAGTATAAGCGCGTGCGCTACAAGGGCATCATCTGCGATAAATGCGGCGTGGAGGTCACGCGCGCCAAGGTCCGCCGCGAACGCATGGGGCACGTCAAACTGGCCGCCCCGGTATCCCATATATGGTACTTCAAAGGCATACCCAGCCGTATGGGGCTGCTTTTGGATATGTCTCCACGAACGCTGGAAAGAGTGCTTTACTTTGCCGCATTCGTGGTTACAGACCCGGGCAAAACGCCCCTTTCCAAAAAGCTGCTTCTAACGGACAAAGAATATAAAGAAGCCATGGAGAAGTATGGCGAGGGTTCCTTCAAAGCAGGCATGGGTGCCGAGGCCATCAAAGAAATGCTCAAGGAGATAGACCTTGAGCAGACCTGCAAAGAGCTTCGCGTGGAGCTGCGCAGCTCGAGCGGGCAAAAAAGGATGCGCGCAGTCAAACGGCTTGAAGTACTGGAGGCCTTCAGGAAAAGTGGCCAGCGGCCCGAATGGATCATCCTCGATGTCATCCCTGTTATCCCGCCGGAACTCCGTCCTATGGTCCAGCTGGATGGAGGCAGGTTCGCTACCAGCGACCTGAATGATCTGTACCGCAGAGTGATAAACCGGAACAACCGCCTTCAGCGGCTTCTTGCCCTTAAAGCGCCCGATATCATCGTGAGAAACGAAAAGCGCATGCTCCAGGAGGCCGTGGACGCCCTCATAGATAATGGCAGGAGGGGCAGGCCGGTCACCGGCCCTGGAAACAGGCCGCTCAAATCGCTGTCAGATATGCTCAGAGGGAAGCAGGGACGCTTCAGGCAGAATCTGCTGGGCAAGCGCGTGGACTATTCGGGGCGCTCGGTCATCGTGGTGGGCCCCGAACTGAAAATGTACCAATGCGGCCTGCCCAAGGAGATGGCGCTGGAGCTTTTCAAGCCGTTCGTTTTAAAAAAGCTGGTTGAAGAAAACCATTCCCATAACGTTCGGAATGCCAAACGCCTCGTGCAGGACCTGGACCCCAAAGTCTGGGACGTGCTGGAGGATGTCATCAGAGACCATCCCGTGCTGCTCAACCGCGCTCCCACGCTGCACCGCCTGGGCATACAGGCCTTCGAACCGGTGCTGGTGGAGGGCCGCGCGCTGAAGATACATCCCCTCGTCTGCGCGGCCTATAACGCTGACTTTGATGGCGACCAGATGGCCGTCCACGTCCCGCTTTCAGTGGAAGCACAGGCCGAATCGCGGTTCCTGATGCTGGCCACCAATAACATTTTAAAACCACAGGACGGCAAGCCCGTCGTGAGCCCCTCGCAGGATATGGTCATCGGCACATACTACATGACCATCAATAAGCCGGGGGCGCGAGGCGAAGGGCACAGCTTCTCATCGCCCGAGGAAGCCGTCATGGCTTACCAGACTGGCAATATCAGCTTGCAGGCGATGGTGAACGTGCGCTTCAGCAAGGACATAAACGGCAAGGCAGTATCCAAACTGTATAAAACCACCGTGGGAAGGATCATTTTCAATGAAGTCATCCCACAGGACTTGGGCTATATTGATAGAAACAACCCCGATACGATGCTGGATATGGAGATTTTGCCCATCTTTGAGAAAAAGGACGAGGAGATCGCCGCGCTGGATAAAAAAGATATGGGGCGGATCGTAGACCGCATCTACCGCAAGCACGGAGCGACAAAGACAGCCGTGGTGCTGGACAACATCAAGCGGCTCGGTTTCCATTATTCAACCATCGGAGCAGTGACCATCAGCGTCTCGGATATCATCGTTCCAGCGGCGAAAAAGGATATCCTGGATAAGGCCGAGGCCAAAGTCAGCGAGATTGATGAGCAGTTCAAACAGGGCTTACTGACCGGAAAAGAACGGAAGGAAAACGTCATAAAAGTCTGGGACAAAGCGACCAAGAACGTTACCGATGCGCTTCTTAAGAACCTTGACAAGTTCAACCCTATATTCATGATGGCCAATTCAGGCGCTCGCGGCTCCATCAAGCAGGTGCGCCAGCTGGCCGGCATGCGCGGGCTGATGGCCGGTCCCTCAGGCGAGATCATAGAGGTGCCTATCCGCGCCAACTTCCGCGAAGGGCTCACGGTTCTGGAATTCTTCATCTCCACACACGGCGCAAGAAAAGGGCTTGCCGATACAGCGCTCCGCACTGCAGACTCGGGGTACCTGACGCGCCGGCTCGTGGATGTCAGCCAGGATGTCATCGTGCGCGACGAAGACTGTTTCGCTTCGCACGGGGAGGCCGTCAGAGGCATCCGTGTTTCAGCTATCTATAACGGCAAGGAAAAGATAGAGTTGCTGGAGGAACGCCTTGCTGGAAGGTACGCTGCGGAGGATGTCATAGACCCCAAAACAGGGCGCGTCATCGTCAAAACCAACGACCTGGTCACAGGGGAGCTGGCAAATGAAATCATCGCCGCGGGCATCGCCTCGGTCAACATCCGCACTGTGCTGACCTGCCGGAGCGAACGCGGAGTATGCGCCAAGTGCTACGGCGAAAACCTCGCCACCGGCGGGCGCGTCAACATCGGCGAGGCCGTAGGCATCATTGCCGCCCAGTCCATCGGAGAGCCGGGGACTCAGCTGACGATGAGGACGTTCCACACCGGCGGCGTGGCGGGCGAAGACATCACGCAGGGCCTGCCGCGCGTCGAGGAACTCTTCGAGGCAAGAAAACCAAAAGGGCTCGCAGTCATTTCTGAGATTTCGGGCAAGGTACACATTACTGAAACGAAAAAGAAGCGTGAGGCTACCGTCAGCAACGACGAAGGGGAATCGGAGGCCTATCTTATTCCCTATGGTTCGCGGCTGAAGCCGGGGATCAAGGACGGCGCCGCCGTTGAAGCCGGCGACGAACTGACCGAGGGTTCCATCTACCCGCGCGACATACTGAAAATAAAAGGCGTCAAGGGCGTCCAGGCCTACCTGCTCAAGGAAGTGCAGACGGTTTACCGCCTGCAGGGCGTG
This sequence comes from Bacillota bacterium, assembly GCA_030691525.1. Classification (GTDB taxonomy): domain Bacteria; phylum Bacillota; class Clostridia; order Christensenellales; family JAEXRW01; genus JAUYED01. The sequence continues at coordinate 18,592 of JAUYED010000094.1, forward strand.
GACATCAACGACAAACATATAGAGGTCATCATCCGCCAGATGATGCGCAAGGTGCAGATCGAGGACGCCGGGGATACCGAGCTGCTCCCGGCAGAACTGGTGGATATATTCAAATTCGAGCGTGAGAACGAGGCAGTGCTCAAAAACGGCGGCCAGCCCGCCGTGGCCAAGCGCGTGCTGCTGGGGATCACCAAAGCATCGCTGGCTACAGACTCTTTCCTTTCTGCCGCCTCCTTCCAGGAAACGACGCGTGTGCTCACAGAGGCCGCGATAAAAGGCAAGCTGGACCCGCTCATGGGGCTGAAGGAAAATGTCATCATCGGCAAGCTTATCCCTGCCGGAACAGGCCTGAGTCGCTATAAGGATATCGTAGTCAAGCGTGCAGCGCCAGGCGAGGGAGCTTTACCCGGCGACATATACAACCTCAAAGTGGATTCCCAGACCGCTGACAAAGCCACAAATACAGAGTGAACTTCTCTGCATTGCTTAGGAGCACTCGCGGCGCGGCAATCCGTCTCCGAATCGTACATTGTACGTTGGCGCAGCCCACCTCCCAAAACAATGCGTTGACAGCCCCTATGGCTGATGATAAAATAGTCAGGTGCGCAATTTGAATGACGCAAAATATGCAGATTTTGAAAGATGGCGTGAAGCATGATACAGCAGTTGAAGGATGCCCAGAGGAAGGTTGTCGGCACCAAGCAGGTGCTGCGGGGCATCGAAGCGGGGGAATTGAAACTGGTTTACATCGCGCATGACGCCGACGAGTTTCTGAAAAAAAAGCTTCTTGCGGCTTGCGAAGCCAAAGGCATCCCCTGCGACACGGCCTTCACCATGAGCGAGATCGGCAAGGCCTGCGCCATACAGGTGGGTGCCGCTTCGGCGGGCATCATAGCATAAAAGATGAAATAAGGAATGACTATAAACAGGGAGGCAAAGCAATGCCTACGATCAACCAGTTGATACGCAAGGGCAGAAAACAGGTGAAATATAAATCCGACGCGCCCATACTTAAGGAATGTCCGCAGAAACGCGGCGTGTGCCTTGCCGTCAGAACTATGACGCCCAAAAAACCCAACTCGGCGCTTCGAAAGATCGCCAGGGTGCGCTTAGTCAACGGCTTTGAAGGTACGGCCTACATACCCGGCATCGGCCACAACCTGCAGGAGCACTCGGTAGTGCTTATCCGCGGCGGCAGGGTCAAAGACCTTCCAGGCGTCAGGTATCATATCATCAGGGGCGCTCTGGATACAGCAGGTGTGGACGGCAGGCGGCAGGGACGTTCTCTCTATGGCGCCAAGCGGCCCAAGAAGGGCTGATACGGCTTTTTATGTGATTAATTGAGGAGGAAGGACGCATGCCAAGACGCGGCAATGTACCCAAGCGCGAAGTGCTGCCCGATCCTATTTTCGGCAGTGCGGTCGTCACAAAGCTCATCAACCAGGTGATGCATAAAGGCAAGAGGGGCGTAGCGCAGGATGTTTGCTACGGCGCCTTTGAGATCATAAAAGAGAAAACCAGCCGCGATCCAGTGGAGGTATTCGATCAGTGCATGACCAATGTCATGCCCGTGCTTGAAGTCAAGGCGCGGCGCGTCGGCGGCGCGACTTATCAGGTGCCTATCGAGATCAGGCAGGAGAGACGTCAGACGCTGGGCTTGAGATGGCTTGTGAATTTCAGTCGCGAAAGGAGCGAAAAGACCATGAAAGAGCGGCTTTCCGCCGAGATCATGGATGCTGCCAATAATACCGGAAACACCGTGAAAAAGAAGGAAGAAACGCATAAGATGGCGGAAGCCAACAAAGCGTTTGCTCATTACCGCTGGTAAGAGCGCATTTGATAAATTTTTGTTAGGAGAGAAACAGGTTTTGCCAAGGATTTATTCGCTTGAAAATACGAGAAATATAGGCATCATGGCCCACATAGACGCAGGAAAGACGACGACGACCGAGCGCATCCTTTTTTACACAGGCAAGGTACATAAATTAGGCGAGGTGCACGAGGGCGCTGCTACTATGGACTGGATGGAGCAGGAGCAGGAGCGCGGGATAACCATCACTTCTGCTGCTACCACCTGTTTTTGGCGCGGCTTGCGCATCAACATCATTGATACGCCCGGGCACGTTGACTTCACCGTTGAGGTGGAAAGGTCGCTGCGCGTACTGGATGGCACGGTTGCCGTATTTTGTGCAAAGGGCGGCGTAGAGCCGCAATCCGAGACCGTGTGGAGGCAGGCGTGCAAATACGGCGTTCCCACTATCGCCTATATCAACAAAATGGATATCGTTGGCGCGGATTTTTTCCGTGTCGTAGAAATGATGAAAGAACGGCTGGGTGCCAACGCGGTGCCCGTGCAGATACCCATCGGTAAAGAAGAAAATTTTGCAGGGGTCATAGACCTCATACGGATGAAAACCATCACCTATCTTGACGAACTTGGCAATGAGCAGGTGGAGGGCGAGATACCCGCAGAACTGAGGGCGGCTGCCGAAGAAAACCGCCGCCGCCTGATAGAGGCAGTTTCAGAAACCAACGATGAGCTGGTAGAGGCATACGTCGAAGGCCATGAGCTGAGCGAAGAGCAGATAATGCATGGCATAAGGAAAGCAACCTGTCAGTTGAAGCTGGTACCCGTCGTATGCGGCACGTCCTACCGCAATAAAGGCGTCCAGCCCCTGCTTGATGCGATCGTAGACTATCTGCCTTCGCCTTTGGATGTGCCTGCCGTTATAGGGCTGAAGCCCGGTACCGGCCAGGAGATAGAAAGAAAGACGTCGGACGATGCGCCTTTTGCCGCGCTGGCGTTCAAGATCGCGGCGGATCCTTTCGTAGGAAAGCTTGTGTTTTTCCGCGTTTATTCGGGAAAGCTCAATGCCGGCTCCTACGTCTATAACTCCACCAAGGGAAAACGCGAGAGGATAGGCCGCATCCTGCAGATGCACGCCAACCACAGGGAAGAGATCAGCGAAGTGTACGCAGGGGATATCGCCGCAGCCGTCGGGCTCAAAGATACCACGACCGGTGACACGCTCTGCAACGAAGGCCAGCAGATTATCCTTGAATCCATGGAGTTCCCCGAACCGGTCATCTGCGTAGCGATAGAGCCCAAGACCAAGGCAGGGCAGGAAAAGATGAGCGCCGCCCTGGTCAAGCTGGCCGAAGAAGACCCCACGTTCAGAGCGTACACAGACCCTGAAACCGGCCAGACCATCATAGCAGGCATGGGGGAACTTCATCTTGAGATCATAGTGGACCGCATGCTTCGCGAATTCAAAGTGGAGGCCTCGGTGGGCAAACCACAGGTCGCCTATAAGGAGACTATCCGCAAGACGGTCAGGGCTGAAGGGCGCTATGTGCGCCAGACGGGCGGTCACGGGCAGTACGGCCATTGCGTCATAGAAATAAGCCCGAAAGAGCCGGGGAGCGGTTACGAATTTGAAAACAAGGTCGTAGGCGGCGCCATACCCAGAGAATTCATTTCGCCCATAGATGCGGGCATCCGGGAAGCCGCTCAAAACGGCGTGCTCGGCGGGTACGAAGTCGTAGACTTCAAGGCAGCGCTGCTGGACGGCTCGTACCATGAGGTGGATTCTTCGGAACTCGCCTTCAAGATCGCGGGCTCGCTGGCTTTCAAAGAAGCCATGACCAAAGCGCAGCCGGCGCTTCTGGAGCCGATGATGAGCATCGAAGTCGTCGTTCCCGAGGAATATCTCGGGGACGTCATGGGCAACCTGAATTCCCGCCGCGGACAAATCGGAGGCATGGACGTGCGCGCGGGCTCGCAGGTGATAAGCAGCGTAGTGCCGCTTTCCGAGATGTTCGGCTACGCTACAGACCTTCGGTCGCGCACGCAGGGCAGGGGCACATTCACCATGCAGTTCTCGCACTATGACGAAGTGCCCGATCCCACGGTGAAAAAAGTTTTACGTGGATGAAAAAGACAGCTGAGGATATGGAATAAAAACCGAAGACAAAATATATTCTATGTGAAAAAGGCGAGATGGGGGAAGCCATTAAGAAGGGGGCTCAGCCCATTTCCCGATCCAGTTGACACGCTGGGCAGGCGTATGATAGATTGGTTAAGGTATGTCTGGAAATGAGACAGCTTAGGAGGTACGGCCGTAATGCGCGTAAAAGTGACGCTCGCCTGTCAGGAATGTAAGCAGAGAAACTATGATATGATGAAAAATAAAAAGAACGACCCCGACAGGTTGGAGATGAATAAATACTGCCGCTTCTGCAAGAAGCACACTTTGCACAAGGAAACCAAATAAGAAAGTTTTCCTCGTTTATTTTTACATGGGGTGTTAAAATGGCAAAGAATTATTTTGAGGGAAAAACTGAAAAAAAGCAGGTGCCCCGCGAGAAGAAAAAACGCAGGAACCCCTTCAGGTTCTTCAAGGAAGTTTTTTTGGAGCTGAAGAAGGTAAGCTGGCCCTCGAGAAAAGATTTCATCACGTTATCCGTGGCTGTGGTCGCGTTCATTGTCATTTTGGCTGCGATCATCTTCGGCATGGACTCGGGCCTTTCGAGGGGTTTATCGGTGCTTATAGGCGGCGAGTAAATAGGGAAGGAAGGGCATTTTGATGTTGCCCGCTTGAAAATTATGTCCGAAAAGCCATTTTGGTACGTGGTGCATACTTACTCAGGGTATGAAAATAAGGTGAAGGCCTACCTTGAAAAAACGGTGGAAAAACGCGGCCTTCAGGACGTCATCGTTGAGATCAAGATCCCCGAGGAAGAAACCATCGAAATAAAAAACGGAAAGAAAAAGCACGTCTACCGCAAGATATACCCCGGCTATGTGATGGTGAAGATGATCCTGACCGATGAGTCATGGTATGTGGTCAGAAACACCCGCGGAGTTACCGGATTCGTTGGCCCGGGCTCCCGTCCCATTCCCCTTACGGATGAAGAAGTGCGCATGATGGGCGTCGAGCGTGTGCCTATCACCATTGATATCGAAGAAGGGCAGTCCGTGATGATAAATTCCGGCCCGCTGGAAAACTTCGTAGGCGTGGTAGATGAGATAAATAAGGAAAAGCAAAAAGTGAAAGTTACAGTCTCCATGTTCGGCCGCGATACATCGGTGGAACTGGATTTCGTACAGGTCAAGAAAGTTTGATGCTTGATTGCTTAGGAGGTATTTACCATGGCAAAGAAAGTTGTTGGCTTTGTGAAATTGCAGCTGTCTGCAGGTAAAGCCACTCCTGCACCGCCCGTGGGCCCTGCGCTGGGCCAGCACGGCGTGAATATCATGGAGTTTTGCAAAAACTTCAACGAGCGCACCGCAAAGGATGCCGGCCTTATCATTCCGGTCGTCATCACCGTGTATCAGGACCGCTCATTCACCTTCATTACCAAGACGCCGCCTGCCGCCGTGCTCATTAAAAAAGCGTGCGGCATCGAAAACGGCTCAGGCCAGCCCAATACGGTCAAGGTAGCCAAGATAACGAAAGCCCAGATAAGGGAGATCGCACAGCTGAAGATGCCGGACCTCAATGCAGCCAGCATCGAAGCAGCCATGAATATGGTCGCGGGGACAGCCAGGAGCATGGGAGTCACCGTAGTAGATTGACAGAAGCAGAACGCTTTATACCGTGGGAGTTGGGCAATGCCTGACGCAAATACCACAAGGAGGTTTATATTAAAAATGCAAAGAGGCAAGAATTATCAGGAAAGCTTGAAACTTATAGACAGGATGAAGCTTTACGACCCTCAGGAAGCCGTAGAAATGGTCCAAAAAACCGCCAAAGCGAAGTTTGATGAGACCATAGAGGCCTCCATCCGGCTGGGCGTTGACCCCCGCCATGCAGATCAGCAGGTACGCGGCGCCGTAGTGCTGCCCCATGGGACAGGCAAGAAGATCAAGGTGCTCGTTTTTGCCAAGGGCGACAAAGCCAAGGAAGCCGAGCAGGCAGGCGCGGATTTTATCGGTGCCGAAGAAATCGTAGAAAAGATACAAAAAGAAAACTGGTTCGATTTTGATGTCTGCGTCGCAACGCCGGATATGATGGGCATCATCGGCCGCATCGCCCGTATCCTCGGCCCCAAAGGGCTCATGCCCAATCCCAAATCGGGCACTGTCACTATAGACGTGGCAAAAGCGATCAAGGATATAAAGGCGGGCAAAGTGGAGTACAGGGTGGACAAAACGAGCATCATACACGTCCCTGTAGGCAGGGCGTCTTTCGGCGCTGAAAAGCTGCTGGAAAACCTGACGATGCTCATGGAGGCCGTCATCAAAGCCAAACCGGCTTCGTCCAAGGGCACGTATCTCAAAAGTGTCGTCATATCCAGCACCATGGGCCCCGGCATCAAGATCAACGCATCAAAGTTCTAAAAGCCATCCGAAGCCACGGGAAACCGTGGCTTTTGCTTTTT
>JAUYED010000036.1 GCA_030691525.1 Bacillota bacterium
AATAACAACCTACCCCGATATTTTACAGTCTGCTTGTTAAGTCTCGGGGTGTGGGCTTGGGAAGAGGGGTGAAACCCCTTTCCCAAATACCCACAGCCCCTTCCCACAATGGCAGGGGAGACGCGATTCGAACACGCAACCAATGGTTTTGGAGACCACTACTCTACCGTTGAGCTACTCCCCTATGAAAATGCGCTTGAAAGCGCAAAGTTATTATATATGAACCATTTTTTTTCGTCAAGCTGGAGGTGCATATAAAATGGGCGCTGACGGGCTGAAAGTCGGTTTCATCGGCTGCGGGAAGATCGGCTCGGCCATCATCCGGGGGATGGTGCGTTCCGGGCTCGTTCCCGCGTCCTGCATCGCCGCTTCGGATACCGCCATGGAAAAACCGCAGGAGCTGGAAAAAGAGCTCGGCACGCGGTCTTTTTCAGACAATGCCGCCATTGCCAGGTTCGCAGACATAATATTTCTCGCAGTCAAGCCATCAAGCCTCGGTCCAGCGCTCGCCGGTGCAGGCAGTCATCTTGCCGGCAAAGCCGTCGTATCTATCGCCGCCGGCTGGACTATGGAGCATCTGAGGTCATTCCTCCCGCCGGACGCGCGCCTTCTTCGCGCCATGCCCAACACCCCGCTCATGGTAGGGGAGGGGATGACGGCGCTGGCAAATGATGGCAATCTGAAAGACGAGGAATTCGCGTTCGTCAAAAGCATATTTTCAGCGCTTGGAAAGGTAGAAACACTTCCTGAATGTCTAATGGACGCCGCTACAGGTGTCAGTGGAAGCGGGCCTGCCTATTTCTATATGTTCATCGGATCTCTTGCCGGGGCAGGGGAGGACGCAGGGCTTCCTAAGGAGACGGCGCTTCTGATGGCTGCACAGACGGCCATGGGAGCCGCAAAGATGGTCCTGGATACAGGAAAAGACCCTGGGTCGCTCCGCGACGAGGTCTGCTCTCCGGGGGGCACTACGATCGAAGCGGTAGCCAGTTTCGAAAAGGATGGGCTGGATAAGATCGTCAAGCGCGCCGTTAAAAAATGCATCGTCAAATCACAGCGTTTGTCTAAACAATGATCAAAAGAGGCCAAAAATGAGACAGCCCGAAATGGTAGTTGATATCTATATTGATGGCGCATGCTCCAAAAACCCCGGCCCGGGCGGCTGGGCTGCTATACTTATATATAAAGGGACGAAAAAAGAGCTGCACGGGTACGCTCAGGAAACAACGAATAATCGCATGGAGGTTTACGCCTCTATAGCGGCTCTGAGGGCGTTAAAACAGAATTGCAGGGTAAATATATATACAGATAGTTCTTACCTTTACAATGCCTTTCAAGAGGGCTGGCTTATATCCTGGCAAAATAACGGGTGGAAGAATGCGAAAAAGGAGCCGGTCGAGAACCAGGACCTCTGGAAGGAGCTTCTCAACGCCTTAAAGGCGCATAAAGTCATATGGAACAAGGTCAAAGGCCATTCAGACAACCAGTACAACAATAGATGTGATGCTCTTGCAAGGAAAATGATAAGGGACAATGTGAGGGAAGAGACCGTGAAAGCCCCTGAACAGCCAACATAATCAAAATATAACTATGCGCAAAAGACAGCTTTTACGCATAGTATGGCAATAAAAGAGGTCTATAAGATGCCCGGGGATACATTTCAGAAAAAACGCTTCATCGAACAAAACGAGAACCTTAGAGCGATCCAAAGTGAATTGCCTCCTTTTTGCATTTCTTTTTTCAGGGCCATCGCCGACAACACTTCGATACTGACAAGGGTCAATTATGCTTACGACCTGCGGCTGTTCTTCAAATTTCTTTGCGTAGAAGAAAAGATATTCCCGCACGATGTGATAAAAGATTTTCCCCTTGATGAATTAGGAAAGATCACTTCTGAAAATATCGAGCTTTTCCTTGAATATCTGAGCGCGTATAAAGGCGCCGATGGGACTGTAACGAACAGCGAGTGTGGCAAATCCAGGAAACTCTCTACGCTTCGCTCATTTTTCAAATATTATTTCAAAAAAGGCCAAGCCGCTTCCAATGTTGCATCGCTGGTGCAGCTTCCCAAGCTTCACGAAAAGACCATAACACGCCTTGAAGCTGACGAAGCGGCAAACCTTCTGGATGTCGTGGAAAGCGGTGCTTCCCTCTCCCCTGCCCAGGCGCGCTGCCACAGGTACACAAAAATACGCGATGTCGCCATTCTGACGCTTTTTCTGACTACCGGCATCAGGATCAGCGAACTTGTGGGCATCAACGTGCAGGATATAGATTTCAGCGTCAACGGGTTCCGGATAACCCGCAAAGGCGGCAGCCAGGCCATCCTTTATTTCAATGCGGAAGCGGAAAAGGCCCTGAAAGACCACCTTTCGGGAAGAAATGCGCCAGATGCCGTGCGTGGGAGCGAAGATGCGCTCTTCCTCTCGCTCCAGCACAAGCGCATGAGCGTGCGGAGCGTCCAGAACCTCGTGAAAAAGTACGCCCGAATCATTGCTCCGCTCAAAAGGATCTCTCCTCATAAACTTCGCAGTACATACGGCACCATGCTCTACCAGGAGACCGGCGACATCTATCTCGTTGCGGACGTGCTCGGCCACAAGGACGTGAATACTACCAAGAAGCATTATGCGGCCATCAGCGACGAAAAGCGCCGCATGGCTGCCCGGGCGGTAAAGATCCGCGATGACTGAGCAATAGGCGAACACGTGTTTGACTGGCAAGCTTTGGTGTGTTATATTTTTAGTTGAAGCACAAAAGAAACGGGGGGCATATAGTATGGCCAAAAAAGTTGGCGAGAAGCAGGACGCCATCATGAATTTTATCAAAAAATACCACGCAGGCAAGGGCTATCCCCCCACGATCCGCGAGATCTGCGCGGCTGTAGGGCTTTCTTCCACCTCCACGGTGCACGGGCACCTGAAGCGGCTCGAAAAGCGCGGTTTGATACATATAGACCCTTCCAAGCTCCGCGCCATAGAGATCATGCAGGATCCGTTGATAGCGTCTGCCCGTTCCGTGAAGCTCCCCGTGCTTGGCAGGGTGGCAGCGGGCATGCCCATCCTTGCCGTTGAAAATATAGAGGAATACCTCGCCGTGCCGAGCCATATCTCCAAAGGCGGCAATGAATTCGTCCTGAGGGTGAAGGGCCAGAGCATGAAAGACGCAGGGATACTGGATGGGGATTATATCGTTGTACAGCCTTCGACCGCGGCTCAAAACGGGGATATAGTCGTTGCGCTGCTTGAGGACGAGGCGACGGTCAAACGCTTCTACAAAGAAAAAGACCATATACGGCTCCAGCCCGAGAATGCCGGCATGAAGCCCATCATCGTGAATGATGTGCAGCTTATCGGCAAAGTGACGGGCGTATTCAGGAAGCTGTAAATACCCTTCTCACCTGTTCAAATGAATAGACTTATAGCGGCATAGAACCGGGGTTTAATATACCGGGAATGATAGTCCGTATTATGTTATAGATAAACCATCCTGCTGTTATGTATGCTGCCAATGAAAGCGCGCCTAAAGAAAGCCCGATTATACCGGTAACAAAGCCGGCTGTTGCTTTTCCATCTTTCGTGTTCTGCTCTTTGAGCTGCTTGTTGGCCTTTACCGCCAGGATGATGGCAAGGATGCCGCATGGGATGGAGGAAAACGGGTCAAAACAGAACACGCATGAAACGATCCCGAGAACGAGGCTTGCTACCGGCATTATGATAACCCCCTATTAATATTTTTATATATGAAATATTATCATCTATATTGCCATTGTCAACCGGCAGAAGAGGATTTTGCTCTTCCCTTCCCTCTCATTCGCAGATATACTGCA
>JAUYED010000129.1 GCA_030691525.1 Bacillota bacterium
GAGAATTGGGAGCTTGCGCGCGTGGCAAGGTATAAATCGCAGGATATGGTCAATAAGCACTATTTTTCTCATTATTCGCCTACGTACGGCTCGCCATTCATGATGATGGAGGATTTCGGCCTCCGGTTTTCAGCTGCGGCAGAGAATATCGCCATGGGGCAGAGGACGCCTGCAGAAGTCATGGCGGCATGGATGAGCTCGGCGGGGCACAGGGCCAATATACTCTCCAGCGCCTTCACACAGATAGGCGTAGGGGCGGCAAAAAAAGCAGACGGGACACTTATCTGGACGCAGATGTTTATAAGGCCATAGATAAAACAATAAGCTTATTATGATTACCTCTAACAGAGAAACCACAATAAAACTCTCTATAGAAGCTCTGCCTTTTCGGGCAGGGCTTTTTGTTTATTCAATTAGCATTGTACATTGGAAAATAACTGATATAATTAACCTTAATAAACTATAAGACACCATTATCCTTTATATTTCAAAGGTCATATCTGTTTGATTGCGGAGGGACGATTGATGGAAGAGACAATGAGGTCGAAGGATGCTTCTTACAAAGTATTTTCCTATCGATGGGTGGTGCTCTTCATGCTGGTGCCCGTCATCGTCGCCAGCGAGATATTCTGGCTCACTTTTGCCCCCATCTCCAGCACCGCCCAGAGCTACTACCACGTTTCCAGCTTGGGTATTGATATTTTCTCCATGAGCTATATGTTCATGTATATCCTTTTCACCATGCCTGCATCCTGGGTGATAGAGAAGTACGGCTTCAGGGTATCCATCATCATCGGCGCAGTGCTTACGACGGTCTTTGGCATCACGCGGTTCGCCTTTTCAGAAAGCTATATCATCGCACTGGGTTCCCAGTTCCTGCTTGCCGCCGGACAGCCATTCCTTGTGAATGTATCCACCAAGGTGCCTGCCAACTGGTTCCCGATAAATGAACGCTCCACCGCCTCGGGGATACTTGTGATGGCACAGTATATCGGATTTATAATACCGATGGTCGCTTCACCCATCCTGATACAGGCTTTCGACATGAAGACCATGCTGGGCATCTATGCGGGGATTGCGCTGATTGCCTCCGTGCTGGCAATCGCCTTTGCCAAAGAAAAACCCGCCATACCTCCGGGGCCGGAAGCGCCCAAGGAATCCATGGGATTCAAAGCGATGGGGCGGCTATTAATAAACAAGAACTTTGCTTTTGTGCTTGCCATAAGCTTCATCTCAATGGGAATATTCAACACGCTGATGACGAAGATAGAGAGCATCCTGTCGCCAACAAGGGGATTTTCATCCTCAGACGCGGGTTTCGTGGCCGCGGTTTTCTTAATAAGCGGGATAATAGGCGCCGTCATCCTCCCCTTGCTTTCAGATAAGATATGCAGGAGGGTGCCGCTGCTCATCATAGGCATCGCGCTGATGGGACCGCTGTGCGTGGGATTGACTTTCTTTGGTGAATATGCGCTCATCATGGCGACTGCGGGCGTACTTGGATTTTTGGTGATGGGGCTGGCGCCCATACTCTTCCAGCACGGCGCGGAAGTGGCCTACCCTGTGCAGGAAGGGGCTTCTTTCGGGACGATAATGATGATGGGGCAGATATCGGGGATAGCCTTTGTATATATCTTTGAAATGATTTTCGGAGCGACAAACGCCATCTTATGGCCGATGCTGTTCATAATAATCCTGGCGGTGCTGCAGATACCGTTGTCTGCGTGGATGAGAGAATCGGACATCATCAAAAATATCCGAAAAGCAAAACTATAACGGTCAAATCAGAGCCCGGGACGAGAGTGTTCCGAGCTTTTACTTTTTTTATTTGAATTTGTATAAATATATTATAAAATTAATTATAACAGGTGCTAAAAATGGAGGCGGGAGAGATGCAATTCTTTCAAAACACTTATGTCCAAATCGTTTTCAGCTCCATCATAGTATATATCTTCGTCGTAGTTGCAATACGCCTTTTCGGCAAAAAGGAGCTGTCGCAGCTCTCGGTCATTGACCTTGTCTTTATCCTTCTGATAAGCAATGCCGTGCAGAACGCCATGGTGCTTTCCAACCCCACGCTGGAAGGAGGGCTGATCGCCGCGGCGACGCTCTTTCTCGTCAACTTCATACTGAAAAATGTGATGTACCACTTCCCGAAATTCGGCAAGCTCGTACAGGGGCATCCCATCATGCTTGTCTACAAAGGTAAGATGAACGAGAAGAACATGAGGAAGGCCAAGATCACCGCCGATGAGATCGACGAAGCCATCCGTGAGCACGGCGTCGAGGGCATCAAAAACGTGGACCTGGCTATACTTGAGGTTGACGGCAACATCAGCGTACTCTCAGACGAATTCCGCCGCAAGACCACCAGGAAACGGAAAGCACATAGAGCCATCACTAAACAACAGTAACAATATTGGGAGAGGGGCTGTGCCCCCCTTCCCAACCTCCCCCCCCCGTCTTGCCCTGCCTGTGCTGCGCACGGCCGGCAGGGCGCTTCTTTTCGTCTCGAAACTGCTTTGTACTGACATTTGACGCGCATGTCGTCAAATGTCATCCACTTTATAATCCCGTAAAGGTTGAGGACGGATTGCCGCGTTGGGTATTTGGGAAAGGGGTTCTGCCCCTCTTCCCAAGCCCCCACCCCGAGACAATTTACAAGCAGATTGATGTAATATCGGGTGGGTATATTCTTAAATAAATATACCCACCCCTGACCCCTCCCGTTATCAATCAGAGAGGTAGTATAAGGTTTATAAGAACGGGAGGGGAACATTACCTTTTGGGGGCTCG
>JAUYED010000135.1 GCA_030691525.1 Bacillota bacterium
GATAATATGCTACACTTTTCGTAGAGCAAAACCATTTCCAAAAATAAGGCCGTTTCCCTTATAAAGATTTTGATGTTGCCTTGCCAGCCAATATATACTAAAATATTCTAAAATACATATAGCCGGCAATAAGAGGTTGGAGAGTAGGAAAAATGGCAAACATCAATGAAAATTATCTCGAGCTTCAGGGGGGCTACCTCTTTGCGGAGATCGCGCGGAGGGTAGCCAAATTCAAGCAGGAGCACCCGGGCGCAGACATCGTACGGCTCGGTATCGGCGATGTTACACGGGCTTTGGCGCCTGCGGTCATAGAGGCGATGCACAGAGCCGTGAAGGAAATGGCTGACGCGGATACTTTCCGCGGGTACGGGCCCGAGCAGGGCTACGATTTCCTGATAAATGCTATCATCGAAAACGACTATAATTCGCGCGGCATCACACTTGACGCCGGAGAGGTCTTCATATCCGACGGGGCCAAGTGCGACGTGGGTAACACCCAGGAAATATTCAGCACCGGCTGTGTCATCGCTGTGGCAGACCCTGTCTATCCCGTTTATGTGGACGCCAACGTGATGGCCGGACGCGGCGGCAGATATAATGCTGCGAGCGGAAAATACGACAGGATCGTTTACCTGCCATGCACCAAGGGAAACGCATTCACTCCGGAGCTCCCTGCAAAAAGGGTGGACATCATCTACCTTTGCTACCCCAATAACCCTACGGGTATGACTATTTCAAAAGAAGGGCTGAAAAAATGGGTGGAATACGCAAAAAGAACGGGAGCCGTCATCATCTATGATTCTGCCTACGAAGCATACATCACGGAGGAAGGCGTGCCCCACAGCATATATGAAGTGGAGGGCGCCCGGGAAGTCGCCATTGAGTCCCGCAGCTATAGCAAAACAGCCGGGTTCACGGGAGTAAGGTGCGCTTATACCGTGGTGCCCAAAGAGCTGACGGGGACGGACGGGAAAGGAAATAAGGTACAGCTGAATACGCTCTGGAACAGGAGGCAGACGACAAAATTCAACGGCTGCTCCTATATCACCCAGCGCGGCGCGGCTGCCATATATACGCCCGAAGGGAAAAAACAGACGCGGGAGATCATCGGTTATTATATGGAAAACGCCCGCATCATCAGAGAGGGCTTGTCTGCTAAGGGCTTCGAAGTCTACGGCGGGGTGAATGCGCCCTATATCTGGCTGAAAACTCCGGGCGATCTCCCGTCCTGGGAGTTCTTTGACATGCTTCTGAACCGCCTCAACATAGTGGGCACTCCAGGAGCGGGCTTTGGCACCTGCGGCGAGGGCTATTTCCGCCTGACTGCCTTCGGGAGCAGGGAAGATACGCTGCGTGCGATGGAAAGGATCAAAAAAGGAATATAGTACTTCAGAGCGCAATTTACAATTCGGGGAATGACAGGGATGGGGCGTTGGAGAGGTTATAGAGCAGTTATTAGGTGTCAGAGGAGACTTGTGTCATTTCTATAGGGTTTATGCCTCCGGCGGCTGTACTTTTGAGGATATGGGAAAGGGGACTCTCTCTATAAAGGGAGTTTTTTATTTTAAAAACAGAAATATTTGGGTTTGCCCGGATATAACTTTGCTTATACTACTATGGATTTAAACGATATAGAAGGAATGGCTTGAAAATGAAAAAATCAATGCTCCTTATTTTCTGTATTATCATCCCGATAGTCCTCCTGCTTTCAGGGTGTACGCATATACCCGGGAAAAGCGAAGCGGATGTTCCTCATTCTCCGGATTCGCAGAGCGCCTCCACCGCGCCCGACCCCGGCTCTTCGCCTTCGCCGGCATCAAGGCCATTTTCAGAGCTGGCACCGAGCGCCACCATGAGCTTTGAGCAGCTTATTGCTGATGACGGGACAAGGAATAATCCCCCCGACCCAGCCACCCTGCCGCCCCCCGACACATACCTTATCGAAATAGACCTTGTGAACCAGATAATCACTGCATATACCAAAGGGGCGAGCGGAGAGTATGATATGCCTTACCGCTATATGATCTGCTCCACCGGCAAAAGCGGCTACTCGACGCCTGCCGGCACCTTCAAAATGGGCGGGCAGAAGGTCAGGTTCGGCTATTTCACTGAATTCGGCGTTTACGCCCAGTACTGGACGCAAGTGGTAAGCTCCATCTATATCCACTCTGTTCTTTACGGGACCAGAAGCGGCAAGTACCTTCGCAAATCCTCCTATACTGACCTTGGAAAACGTGTCTCTCACGGCTGCATCCGCATGCTGACGCCCGATGCGAAATGGATATATGAAAACTGCGCGCCCGGCACGACCGTTGTGATAACCGGGAAAAAAGCCCCCGATCCCGAGCTTAAACAGAAACTCGTCCCGCCGCCGATACCCTACTAAATAATGTTGTGAGGGGGCGAAGCGCAATTTACAATTCACAATTCGGAAACGATTGGGAAGGGTTATAGAGCGGCAGAGGAGCGGTTAATAAGC
Source organism: Bacillota bacterium (assembly GCA_030691525.1). Lineage (GTDB taxonomy): Bacteria > Bacillota > Clostridia > Christensenellales > JAEXRW01 > JAUYED01. The sequence goes on from JAUYED010000135.1 coordinate 2,480, forward strand.
GTCAGAGGAGATTTTGGTCATTTCTTTAGGGTTTATGCCTGCGGCTGGCGGTACTTTTGTACCGGTACAAAATTACCCAAAACCCCGCAGGGGCGGTACCGCTCCCAGCGTCCCAACGGGACTCTCGGTCGCGCAAAAGCCCCAGACCCCAACGGATAACATACATCTATGTGAAGTCACCCACCCCTATCCTCCCGTTGCGGAGGATTTT
>JAUYED010000037.1 GCA_030691525.1 Bacillota bacterium
ATCCGCGATATACCCGTAAACCGGAGCGCCCTTTTTGAGCAGCGAAGCGAACACTTCCTTCGATAAATCCTTCGTCTCAACAGCCGAAAACACGGAGAGGACTTCGGGCTCGAGTATATAAATGCCGGTATTTACAGTGTCGCTGAATACTTCCCCCCATGCCGGCTTCTCAAGAAACCGCTTCACCCTTCCCGCTTCGTCTGTTATCACCACCCCGTATTCGGGCGGCATTGGCTCGCGTTTTAGAACCAGTGTGGCAACAGCGCCGTTTTTCCTGTGGGATTCGGCTGCAGCGGAAAGGTCTATATCCGTCAAGGCGTCTCCGCTTATTACAATGAACGTATCTTTCAGGTGTTGATGCGCCTGTTTGACGCTTCCGGCAGTCCCCATCGGCTTTTTTTCGATGAGATATTCCATCATCACGCCAAATCTGCTTCCGTCCATAAAATATTCGCTCACCATATTCGGCAGATAATGAAGTGTCACGAATATCTCCACGATGCCGTGCGCTTTGAGCAGTCCTATGCTATATTCCATCAAAGGCGCATTCAGGAGCGGTACCATCGGCTTTGGCACGCTGCAAGTCAAAGGGCGCAGCCGCGTCCCTTCCCCGCCCGCCATCACTACCGCTTTCATATCTTTTCCTCCGGCTTTTTATTCCTTAGTATTTGAAGCCGGACAGGTAATATTCCGCTGCAAAAAAGATAAAGTGCCTTTCAGTATGGCACTCTCTTTCTATCGCATTAATGTTATTGAGTAACTGTCATTGCGAGGAGCGTTAGCGACATGGCAATCCGTCTCTCTCCTCTGACGCTTGATAACCGCTCACATACCTCGTCCCTTTAGGCAGGGGCTTATGCCCTTGGGGGCGCAGCCCCCAAAAGGTAATGTTTCCCTCCCGTTCTTATAAACCTTATACTATCTCTCTGATTGATAACGGGAGGGGTCAGGGGTGGGTATATTTATCAAGAACAACCTACCCCAATATTCCACAATCTGTTTGTAAATTGTCTTGGGGTGTGGGTTTGGGAAGAGGGGCACCAGCCCCTTTCCCAAATACCCGTCAAATGTCAGTATAACGCAGTTTCGAGACGAAAAGAAGCGCCCTGCCGGCCGTGCGCAGCACAGGCAGGGCAAGACGGGGGGAGGTTGGGAAGGGGGGGCATAGCCCCCCCTCACAATATAAACTTTTGCAGGTTCTGCTCCTTTGCCTGCTCCTTCAAATGCTCCCTGACATATGCAGCATCAACCGTTATCTTTAAGGGCGGGTGCTCTTCCCCAGCGCGAAAGGACAATTCCTCAAGCAGGTTCTCAAGCACCGTATGCAGCCGCCTTGCCCCGATATTTTCCGCGCTCTCGTTCACAAGCTGCGCAAAACCCGATATCTCCTCTATCGCATCCACCGTGAACTCTATCTCTATCCCCTCGGTGGAAAGAAGCGCCGCATACTGCTTCGTGATAGCGTTTTCGGGCTGCGTCAGTATTTTTTTGAAGTCCTCTTTATAAAGCGAGTCCAGCTCCACTTTGATGGGGAACCTTCCCTGGAGCTCAGGTATCAGGTCGCTCACCTTGGATATATGAAATGCGCCCGCCGCGATGAACAATACGTAATCCGTCTTGACCGGGCCGTATTTTGTAACCACCGTGCTTCCTTCTACGATGGGCAGGATGTCCCTCTGCACGCCCTCGCGCGAAACATCGGGCCCGTTCACCGCATTCCCGCCTGCTATCTTGTCTATTTCATCAATGAATATGATCCCGTCCTGCTCCGCCCTTTCGATGGCTTCGGTGATCACCTCGTCCATATCAATGAGTTTGCCCGCTTCTTCCTGTGCGAGTATCTTTTTGGCTTCTTTGATATTGACGCGCCTCTTCTTGCTCTTTTGCGGAACCATGTTCCCCATCAGATCAGAGAGACTGATGAGCTGCCCCGTTCCGGGTATCTCTATCCCCATCCCCGAGGTATCAGCTACATCCACTTCAACGGATATGTCGTCCAGCTCGCCCCGGCGCATCTTCTCCAGCGTCTCCGCCCTTTTCTTTCCAAACGCTTCCTTTTCCTCGGGGGATATTTCGGGCTCTTTGGGGGGCTGCTGTCCAAAGATTATGGAGAGCGGATTGGGCGGCGCCGCGGCCCGCCTTCTGGGAGGAGAAGTTAATATCTCCACCAATCTCTGTTCTGCCAGCTGCTCGGCCTGTACGCACACGTTTTCCATCCTGTTTGCCTTGACCAGCCGTATTGACGCCTCGACGAGGTCGCGTACCATGGATTCCACGTCGCGGCCTACATAGCCCACCTCGGTGAACTTGGTGGCTTCCACTTTGATGAAAGGCGCGTTCATCAGCTTGGCCAGCCGTCTTGCTATCTCAGTCTTGCCCACTCCCGTCGGGCCGACCATTATGATATTCTTAGGCGTGATCTCGTCCTGCATTTCCCTGGGCAAAAGGCGTCTCCTGTACCTGTTGCGCAACGCCACCGCCACTGCGCGCTTTGCCTTCGCCTGCCCGATTATGTACCTGTCAAGATGTTCGACTATCTGTTTCGGGGTGAGGTCTGCCATTTATTTTTTCACTCCTATACTTCCTCTAAAGTAATTTTATCGTTCGTAAATACACATATTTTACTTGCGATGAGTATCGCTTTTTCAACGATATCCCGGACCGAAAGCTCCGTATTCTCTTTCATCGCCTTCGCGGCGGCCATCGCATATGCGCCGCCCGAGCCGATGGCTGCGACGCCGTCATCCGGCTCTATCACTTCCCCGCTCCCGCTTACGATCAACAGGTACTCGGTATCAGCGGCGATCAGCATTGCGTCGAGCCGCCTCAACACCTTATCGCTGCGCCACTCCTGCGCCAGTTCCACCGCCGCGCGCTGCAAACTTCCCCCGTACTGTTCCAGCTTGCCTTCAAACTTTTCGCACAGGGTGAAAGAGTCCGCTACAGAGCCGGCGAACCCTACCACGACTTTGTCGTGATACAGCCGCCGCACTTTCTTCGCCGTATGCTTCATTATGGTGTTCTGCCCGAATGTCACCTGGCCGTCTCCCGCGACAGCGCACTTCCCGTTCTTTTTGACCGCTACGATCGTTGTTCCTTCATACATACGCCATTCTCCTTGCTTCAAAAACCTGAATCGTTCTTTATCATGTTTATCTGCTCAAGCGACCTTTCCGCATAGAGCCGGTATTTATCCTCTTTATTGCGGAAACGCCGGGGAATCGGTTCCATTATGCCGTAGTTTATGTTCATGGGCTGGAACCCTCTCTTAGCTTCAGCCGAGATATACCTCGCCAGAGCTCCCATCGCAGTATCTGGCGTGAATTTCGGGGGCGGCCTTTTCAACATCCTGCAGCCCAGGAAAAGCCCCGCCATCATGCCGCTCGCCGCAGATTCTACATATCCCTCTACACCGGTTATCTGGCCTGCAAAATAAATGCTGGAGTTTCTCCGGAGGGAAAAATCCTCCGCCAGCACCTTGGGGGAATTGATGTAGGTGTTCCTGTGCATCACTCCGTACCTTGCAAACTCCGCCTTTTCCAGCCCGGGGATCATGGAAAAGACACGCTTCTGCTCGGGAAATTTCAGCCGCGTCTGAAACCCCACCATGTTGTAAAGCGTCCCCGCGGCGTCATCCTGCCTCAATTGTACCACAGCGAACGGTTCTTTGCCCGTTTTGGGCTCAAAAATGCCCTTTGGTTTCAACGGGCCGTACGCCATGGTCAGATATCCCCTCTTCGCCAGGTTTTCTATGGGCATGCACCCTTCGAAGACCAGCGCATCTTCAAACCCGTGTACGGGCGCCGTCTCCGCCATGCTCAGCTCTTCCCAAAATCGTTTGTATTCCTCTTCGCACATGGGGCAGTTGATGTAGTCTGCTCCCTGCCCGTAGCGCGACGCCCGGAAAGTTTTGCTCCTATCAATGGATCCCGCCTCGATGATAGGAGCAGCAGCGTCGTAAAAGTACAGCCGTTCCTCCCCGACGAGCTCGGCGATCGCGCTTGAAAGCCCATCGCTCGTCAGCGGGCCTGTCGCGATGATCACCGGCATCTCCGGTATCTTCTCGACTTCTTTACATATCGTTTTTATATTCCCGCGGGACTTGATTTTTTCCGTTATATATCTTGCAAAGCCCTCCCTGTCCACCGCCAGCGCATCTCCTGCCGCCACCCTGTTTTGGTATGCGGCTTCCATCGTCAGCGAGCCCAAGCGGCGCATCTCTTCCTTCAAAAGCCCGCAGGCGTTCTCCAGCCGCATGGATTTGAGGGAGTTGCTGCATACGAGCTCGCAAAGATCGGGGCTGTGGTGCGCGGGCGTCATCTTTTGGGGCTTCATATCGTAAAGGTCAACGCCTATGCCCAGGCGCGAAAGCTGCCATGCCGCCTCGCAGCCAGCAAGCCCCGCACCTATGACAGCCACCCTATTTCTGCTGCTCATTCTGCTCCTTCTTTCCGGCCGAAGGGTAAGCACGGTGCTTGCACACCTCGTTCATGCACTGGCAGTATGCCCTGTTGTTCCGATCGCGTTTCAAGACCATAGGGCTGCCGCATTTTGCGCATCTTTCGGATACCGGCGGGTACCAGGAAATGAATTTACAGCTTATATCTTCGCACCTGAAAAACTGCTTGTTCCGTTTGGATTTGAGCTTCAGTACGCTTTTGCCGCACAGCGGGCAGGGCGCCTGCGCCTTCTCCGTATAGGCTTTGGTAGCGCGGCACTCCGGGTATTTGGGGCACGCGAGGAATTTGCCGTACCTTCCCATCTTTATGACCATCTGTGAGCCGCAGTTGGGGCATACTTCGCTGCTCACTTCGTCAGGCAGCTTTACCCTTCCCATCCTGGTCTCTGCCAACTTGAGCGTGTTTTCAAAAGGCATATAGAATTCCGAAAGGACCTCGCGCCATTCCTTCTTTCCTTCTTCGATGTCGTCCAGTTTTTCTTCCATGCCTGCAGTGAACTCGACGTTGACTATATCCATGAAATATTCCTTCATCAGTTCGTTGACGACCCTGCCAAGTTCCGTCGGGCAGAGCGCCTTGTTCTCGCGCAGGACGTAGCCCCGATCAATGATGGTGGTTATGATGGGTGCATATGTGCTGGGGCGCCCGATCCCCTTTTCCTCCAGCGTCTTGACCAGCGATGCCTCTGTGTAGCGCTGAGGCGGCTTTGTGAAGTGCTGCTCATGTTTTAGGGATTGCAGCTTCAAAACTTCGCCTACATCCATCTGAGGCAGGATGACGTCGTGCTCATCCCCATGCTCGTTGGATTCCCTGTACGAAGCTGTGAACCCGGGAAATACCGTTTTGAGTCCGCTGGCCTTGAATGCATACCCGTTTGCGCATATAGTGACCAGGAGCGTATCATAAATGGCTTCGGCCATCTGGCTTGCAACGAACCTTTCGAAAATGAGCTTGTAGAGCTTGTATTGGTCGCCCGTCAGCGAATCCTTTACTGAATCCGGTGCGCGCGAAAGCGAAGTCGGCCGTATCGCCTCATGTGCGTCCTGTATGCCCTTTTTCCCGCGGTAAAAATTATATTCCCCCGGGGCGTATTTCTCGCCGAAATTTGCTTTGACGTATTCCCTTGCTTCCGCCTGCGCTTCGGAGGCGACACGGACGGAATCCGTGCGGATATATGTCACCAGGCCTACCGCACCGTGGCCCTTCACCTCCACCCCTTCATAGAGCTGCTGGGCGACGAGCATTGTTTTGGAAGCCGTAAAGCCGAATTTTCGCGATGCCTCCTGCTGCATCGTGCTCGTGGTGAAAGGCGGCGGGGCGTGTTTGGCTTTCGTTCCTTTTTTCACTTCCGTGACTATGTATGATGCGCCGGCAAGGCCGTCTATGACCGCCAGCGTCTCCTTTTCATCTTTCAATTCGATCTTGTCGTTCCCTTTCCCGAAAAAGGCCGCTTCGATCGGCTTTTTGGCCTCATCCTTGAGCAGGAACGTGCTGATCGTCCAAAATTCCCTGGGGATGAAATCTTCTATTTCCTTTTCTCTGTCGCAGATTATCCGCACGGCTACGGACTGCACTCTTCCTGCGCTCAGCCCTTTACGCACTTTCCTCCAGAGCAAGGGGCTGATCTTGTAACCCACCAGCCGGTCAAGTATCCTCCTGGCCTGCTGCGCGTTCACGAGGTTTATGTCTATCTTCCTGGGGCTTTCAAGCGCGCGCCTTATCGCCTGCTGCGTTATCTCGTTGAATTCTATCCGATACATCTCTTCCTCGGGGATATCAAGCGCCTGCGCGATATGCCATGAGATGGCCTCGCCTTCCCTGTCGGGGTCTGTTGCAAGGTACACCCTTTCCGCAGCTTTGGCCTCTTCCCTTATGCGTTCGAGTATTTCCCCTCTGCCCTTGAGCGTAACATACTTTGGCTCAAACCCCTTCAGGACATCCACTCCGAGCTGGTTTTGAGGCAGGTCGCGCACGTGCCCGTTGGTGGCACTGACATAGTAGTTGTCGCCCATGAATTTGCCTATCGTTTTGGCTTTGGCCGGAGATTCGACGATGACAAGGCGGCTGCCGCTCTTCATCGGGCTGTCGGCTTTCTTGCTCTGCTTCGCTGAGCCAGCTACTTTCGGCATAAAACTTATCCCTCCGGTACTATTAATTCTGCACGGCTATGGAAAAGACGTGTCCCGGCAGCTGCTTTATTATTCCTCTCAATTCAAGCATTGTCAAGGTCGAGTTCATATCCTGCACGGAGAGCCCCGTCTCTTGAAGCATCCTGTCGTAGTGCTCGTCCCCCTGTATCAGACAGTTGATTATCTTCCACTCGTTCTCGTCAAAAAGCGCTGGGTCCACTGCGGATTCGCGGCTCTGCAAAAGGCTTTTTTTGGCGTCGTACAGCCCCAGTATCTGCCCTATATCCGTGAGTATCCCTGCTTCCCCGTCCCTTATCATTATATTGGTCCCTTTGCTTGCCTTTGAATCAACGTTCCCCGGCAAAGCAAAGACTTCACGCCCCTGTTCAAGCGCATATCCCGCGGTGATCATCGCACCGCTTTTTTCTCCCGCTTCCACCACCACCGTGGCGCTGCACATGCCGCTGATTATCCTGTTCCTCGCCGGGAAATACTGGGCTACCGGCTCTATGCCGGGCGCATAATCCGATATGACCGCTCCGCTTTCCAGTATCCTCTCATACAGTTTCTGGTTCTCGGGCGGATAAACTATGTCCACGCCGCACCCGAAAACGGCGACTGTGCTCCCCCCTGCTTCCAGCGCACCGATGTGGGCGGCGCTGTCTATGCCCCTTGCCATGCCCGAAACCACCAGCACGCCCTCGCCGCCCAGCTCCCGGGCGATCTTCCGGGTATTCTCAAGGCCGTACCGTGTGCACTGCCTCGTCCCTACGATCGCGACAGATTGCGGAAAGTCCAGTTTTCCTGCGCCTTTTTTATACAGGATAGGAGGAGCGTCGGCGATCTCGCTCAGCAGGCGGGGATAGTCGGGGTTCAACCCTGTTACAACGGTTATCCCGTTTTTATCAAGGTTTTCAAAAAGAGTGGAAAAATATTCTTCATGCCTGCATGTCAAAAGCCGGTTGCAAACTGCCTCCGGCAGGCGGTCCAGGCACGGGTCCCCTTTTTCCGCCCGCTCGAAAACGGATTTCGCGTCGCCGTAACGCGCTATGAGATGGTAGAACCGCTTGGGCCCTATCCCCTCTATGCTTCCAAGCCATATCCAGTATTTTTCCTGCTCGGGATATTCCATTGAAATGTTTCCCTTCCGGCGGTATTAAACCGAGAACCCCCAGTATTTCCTGTCAAGACTTCTGTACTGTATCGCCTCTGCGATGTAGCTGGCTGTAATGTCCTCAGAGCCGGCAAGATCTGCGATCGTCCTGGCTACTTTCAGTATCCTGCCATAGGCGCGCGCACTCATATTCAGCGCGGCAAACGCCTTCTTGAGCAGCGCCTTGCTTTCCTCGTCGAGCTTGCAGTATTTGCTTATCAACCTGTTGTCCATCTGCGTATTGAAATAGATGCTTTCTTCCCTGAAGCGCTCCAGCTGCCGGTTTCTTGCCGCATCAACGCGCTTCTTTATCGTTTCAGAGCTTTCCCCGTCCCCGCCTGAAGAAAGGTGGGAAAAAGATACGGCGCCCATTTCTATCTGGATGTCTATCCTGTCAAGAAGCGGCCCGCTGATGCGCCCGAGGTATCGCTGTATCTGCAACGGCGTGCACCGGCATTCCTTTTCCTTGGAGCCGAAGTTCCCGCAGGGGCACGGGTTCATGGAGGCAATGAGCATGAACCTGGCAGGGTATGTGGTGGTTGCGTGCACGCGGGAAACTGTTATCATGCCGTCCTCCAGCGGCTGGCGCATCGCTTCGAGGGCTGCGCGTTCAAATTCGGGCAGTTCGTCGAGGTAAAGCACGCCGTAGTGGGCCATGCTGACTTCCCCGGGCTTTGCTCCCGAGCCGCCGCCCGTCAGCGCGGGCAGCGAGATGCTGTGGTGCGGCGATCTGAAAGGCCTTTCCACGGCGATGCCGTGTGGCATGTTCCTGTGCCCTCCGGCAATGGAATGTATCTTGGTTATTTCAAGTGCTTCTTCAAACGTCAGCTCTGGAAGGATGGAAGGGACACTTCGGGCCAGCATGGTCTTTCCTGAGCCGGGCGGCCCGATGAAAAGGATGTTATGGCCGCCTGCGGCGGCTATCTCCACCGCCCTTTTTGCATTCTGCTGCCCCCTTATCTGGGAAAAATCTGATGCGGCTTCCTGTTTTATGCGCAACGAATCCCATGGGATATATTCCTGCAGTGGGATGGGGTGCTCGCCTTTCAGATGGTTTGCCAGCTCTGCCAGCGTTTCCGCAGGAGTGATGGACATCTTTTCGATGTATGCGGCTTCACGGGCGTTTCTCGCTGGCAGTACGATGTCTTCCATCCCTTTGGATTTTGCGTCTATCGCTATAGGCAGCACACCGTTGACAGACCTTATCCCGCCGTCCAGGGACAGCTCTCCGACAAAAACCTTGCCCTCGGCAGCTTCCTGCTCTATCTGATGCGTAGCAGCAAGGATGCCTACGGCTATGGGCAGGTCATAGAGCGTCCCCTCTTTCCGGGTGTGCGCCGGGGCGAGGTTCACAGTGATGCGCTGCACGGGAAATTCAAATCCGCTGTTCCTTATTGCCGAACGGACCCTGTCCTTGGATTCCTTCACCGCAGCGTCGGGGAGCCCGACGATGTCAAAAGAAGGCAGACCGTTGCTCGTATCCACTTCAACGGTGATAGGGTATCCCTCTATTCCATTGAGCCCGTAGCTGAGGATTCGTGCAAGCATCCCCGTCCCCCCCTTTATGGGATCACAGATGGAAGACCCACGAAGGCGACCAGCGCAGGAAGTCGAGATAGCCCTGCTGCACGGGCACGCCCGACAATATCGGGTAGAAAAGCCCGAATAGCAGCACTACCAAGCCAATATAAGCGTAGGTAAGCCACTTTGCTTTTGGCCGTTTCCTCTCTATCCGCCTCACGCAATAGACCGTCAGCATTATTATAAACGGCACGCTGGCAAAATAATGGTAAATGAATGTTGCCCTGGGCACCAGTATCCATGGTACGTACTGGGACGCCAGAGCGATGAGGATGAATCCGAGCATCCGCTTATCCTCCCCCTTGGCCCTGAAGAATGCAAAGGTGCAGAAGAAAGCAGCCGCAAGGCCGGGCAGCCATACCAGGGGGTTGCCGAATGAAGAGATGGACGATACCACGCCCGCTGTCTCCATATCCGGCTGGTAGTAAAACCAGATTGGCCTGCCGATGATGGGCCATAAATACCATGCGGAGGCATAAGGGTGCCCTGCCTTCAGCCCGCTGTGGTAGTCGAACATGTATTTTTGCAGGTTGAGTATCCCCTGGAAATCGTAGGGGTGCCCCTTGACCATCATATACGGGAAATACGAAGCATAGTAGATGAGCGCAGGGATTACGATGAAAAACAGCGATGCACAACCCAGAGTGATCCCGAGATTCCTGTAGAATACCGCGGCGGCGTGCTGCATGATGCCCTTGGCGCTGCCCTCCGCATCGTCTGCACAGCGCAGTGCATAGCGGTATTCCTGCCAGCGGCGCCAAAGCACGATGAAAAACAGCACGGCGAGGCCTGCACCTGCATAGATGCAGATCCACTTGGTCGCGCAGCCCAGGCCGAACATCAGCCCCGAAAGCCCGAGCA
>JAUYED010000049.1 GCA_030691525.1 Bacillota bacterium
AGCCGCGGCATTGACTTTGAAAACAACATTTCCTTCATTTATGCGGCATTATATATTAATTTGATCATACTTGCCTGGTTCAGCGCGGCAATATCCCGCGGTATAAATACTATTTACAGTTTTGAACCGCTGTTTAAGAGACTTGTTTTTATAGCCGTATTCTTCTGGAACTTTTTACTCGGCTCAGGGCTTGAGTATATAATAAGCAATTGGCTGCTGAAGCTTTATAAATAGAAATCCGGAATTATAAAAACGACTGCGGAAAAATGTAATAAAGTTACCGATGCTCCAATTATATGTATGTGCTCCAATTATATGTATGTTGTCAAATAGTCCTGACTGGAATATAATATAAGCGATGTCCCGGTGGCCTAACGGATAAGGTAGTGGATTCCAGTTCCACTGATGCGGTTCGATTCCTGTCCGGAACGCCAAGTTTTGAAGCGAGACATATCAAACCTTTGCGGGTTAGGTGAAGAACTATCCCCATTGAACCTAATTGGGTAATGCACTTTGTGAATCGAATAAGAGTTTGCCAAAATTTTTTCGGAATTGAATCGGACCGGCAATCCAGCCCGCCTGAGTTTCCCTGATTCCGTTTTCGCAGTCGTTGTAGGCAATGCTCAGTCCTATGAATTCACCGGCTTTTGCAGCAAAATTCCTGGCTGGTTCAGGTGCGCCTTTCCCAGTTTTTGTTATATCAGTTGCAGCTTCATAATAGTACTGGTTTCCATTTTTTACTATTGCCCAATCCGTATTTTCTTTTGTACTAAAACACGACAAGTCTTTCCCATTGGCTCCCATGATAAACGGCATAAGTGGAATAAGGATGTTATTATTCTGACTTGAAAGATCAAAATAAACCTCCAGTGAGTCATCCTCGTAGAATAAAACATTAGCAGGATGAATATCCTGTAAAATATCATCTGTTATTATTGCTGCGATATAAACCCTATTTGGGTCATTCTGGTTCCAACCCACCATTGCCGCACCTTCAAAATCCTCTTTGGACGGCATTTCGCTTCCGGCTTCTTTTAATTGATTTAAATCTATTATATCGGAATTTCCCCATTCATCAAGCTTTCCATCAACCTGTAAATTGATTTGCCTGGCTTTGTATTCATGTTCATAGGAAATAACGATAGGTGATGACCTGATTTGCATATCCGCATCTTTTCCTGTTAAGAATTTATACATATACTTTGTTATCACATCAGTAACTTCATCCGAGTAGTCATTTAAATCATGTGGCGCCCCATTTACTGCGTACAGGATATGATCTATCCCGTTTTCATCCAGTGAATTTGCAAAGCTTTCACTTTGGAAATAGGGTGCCAGATTATCATTGGTGCCATTTATTATGATACAAGGCGGGTCTGTTTTATGGAATTCACCCATCACCTGATTTCCTCCGGCCATATCAACAACACAAAAAATACTCTTTTTTTGCCAATTTTCCTTTTCAACATCTTCCTTATAGCAAAGGTTGATGGCCAGAGAACCTCCGGCAGAATGGCCTCCAATAGCAATATGATCAGTATCAATCATATACTTTTCGCTATTTGCAATTGCCCAGTCAACGGCATCTGCTACATCATCCATAGCATTTTTTAATGTGACTGACCAATCTTCATTCGTATTTTCCCGCAGCCTGTAATTTATGTTAATTGTAACATAACCTTTTTTTGCAAATTCCTCGGCCAATATTCTCTCGATGCCTGTTTGCTTGCTTCCAAACATAAGTCCGCCACCATGTACCCATATTATGGCAGCTCTTCTTTCATCAGTATCTTCCACAGGCATGTAGATATCCAAAAGTAATTTTTCGTTTTGACCTGCGCTATTTATAACTTCCTTATATGGAATATCTTTTTCCACGTCTACATTGAATACTGATTTAATATAACGATCAGAGGCGTTATCCATCCAAGCTCCAGACGGCCCACTACTTGCCGTTTCTCCAGGACCGGTGTTACAGGCAGTCAGGCACCCTAAAGTAAGCACGCATACCAGCAAAAGCACCAAACACCTCTTCATGTAAGTAGACATCATCTTTCCTCCTTCTATATCTTTGCAGTTTCAACATCTGAAGATGGTACGCATTATAGTTATCTCCTAGGGGTGTAATCATATATAGGTGCAATTATAGCATTTTAAAAAGAATCATCAAATAGATTTAAGCTATTTTTATTGTAAAATATCGACTATAATCAAATCCTTTTTAGTTGTTCTACCGGCTCTTGGTAAAACGAAGGAAGTATACAGGGCGGCTTTTTGGCTATATTTTACGCCGTCCTTGTCAAGAGCACAGCGCTTAGGATAAAATGAAATAACGATGTCAGTGAGGCAGAAAATGATGACAGAAAAAGTAAGCATACTTTTATATGACGATGAAAAGGCAAAAGCGGTCCGCCGGTTCAACGACGGGCGCAGCCCCAAATATCTCATCCGCACCTATGGCTGCCAGATGAACGAGCACGACTCCGAAGGGCTTGCAGGGATGCTGGAAGAGATGGGATACAGCCCTGCGGAAAATGTGCAGGGAACCAGCCTTGTTTTATTCAACACGTGCTGCGTCCGCGAGCACGCAGAACTGAAAGCATACAGTAATGTCGGCGCACTGAAAAAGCTGAAAGAGGAAAACCCCGGCTTGATAATCTGCGTCTGCGGGTGCATGATGCAGCAGGAAGGCGCTGCGGAAAAGCTTATGAAGCGCTTTCCATTCGTGGACATCGCATTCGGGACGCACAACAGCCACCTTTTCCCCGGGATGCTTTACCGGCTGCTTCTTAAAGGAGAAAGGGTATGCGATATGGCTGCCCCGGCGCAGGACATCATCGAAAACGCTCCTGCAAGGCGGGCCGGGCCCCCGTGCGCGTGGGTCACCATCATGTACGGATGCGACAACTTCTGCTCCTACTGCGTCGTGCCCTATGTGCGGGGAAGGGAAAGGAGCAGGCAGCCGGAGGACATCATAGCGGAAATAAACCGGCTCGTCGGGGAGGGATATAAGGAAGTCACGCTTTTGGGTCAGAACGTGAATTCATACGGGAAGGATATAACGGGTGCAGATTTCCCAGCGCTTCTGCGGCGCATCAACGATGAAACGGGCATATGCCGGATAAGGTTCATGACGTCCCACCCCAAAGACCTCTCGGACGGGTTGATCTCCGCTATGAGGGATTGCAAACGAGTGTGCAGGCAGATACACCTGCCCGTGCAGTCGGGAAGCAGCGCAGTCCTTGCCCGCATGAACCGCCATTACACCAGGGAGGATTACCTTGCCCTAGTGGAAAAGCTGCGGAGCGCGATGCCGGATATCGGGCTTTCCACAGATATCATCGTGGGATTTCCGGGGGAAACGGAGAAGGACTTTGAAGATACGATGGATATGGTCCAAAAGATACGCTTCGATTCCGCATATACTTTCATTTATTCCAAGCGAAGCGGGACGGCAGCAGAAAACATGGAAGGCCAGGTGCCCGCCGGGGTCAAAAAGGAGCGGATCAGGCGGCTCATAGAAGCGCAGGCCGCGATAACATACGAGAAAAACCTCGGGTGCGCCGGAAAGGCATACGAAGTGCTCGCCGAAGCCGTCAGCCGCAGGGGGGTAAGCATGCTGTGCGGAAGGAACGGCGCAGGAATGATAACCAACTTCGCAGCACCGCCGGAACTCATCGGGGAATTTATTGAAGTAAAGATAATTGGGGCAAACAGATATACCTTGCTCGGAGAAATCATTTGAGCCATCTATAAGCCTTTGATACGGGGGACAAATATTCATGCCGCAGCTCTCACCAATGATGCATCAATACATCCTGCTGAAGGAAAAGTACAACGACTGCCTGCTTTTCTTCCGGCTCGGCGATTTCTATGAAATGTTCTTTGAAGACGCTGAGACGGCGTCAAAGGAGCTGGAGATCGTATTGACGGGGAAAGACTGCGGGCTTGCTGAACGCGCACCCATGTGCGGCGTACCGTACCACGCAGTGGATAGCTACATCAACAAGCTCATTTCGAGGGGTTATAAAGTCGCAATATGCGAGCAGCTGACAGACCCCGCAGAGTCCAAAGGGCTGGTGGACAGGGACGTCATAAGGGTCATTACGCCCGGAACGGTAATAGAGGAAACCATCCTCGAAAAGAACAAAAACAACTACATCATGTCCGTCTGCATGAGGGACGGGCTGGGCATCGCGTATGCAGACGTTTCTACAGGCGATTTCTTCGTATCGGAGATAAAGGACAAGCTTGTGCTCACCAAGCTGAAGGAGGAGATCGCTTCAATCGCGCCTTCCGAGATAATCGCAAACGAGCAGCTTTTCCTTGCCACAAACGCCTTTACAGGCCTTATAAACGGCGAAGGGATAATGATCAACTGTTATTCGGGGGCGGCCTATGAATATGAAAACGCGCGGGAGGCGCTCCTCGGGCACTTCAAAACCGCCTCGCTCGACGGATACGGCATAGCCGGCATGGAAAACGGCGTATGCGCCGCCGGCGCGCTGATATCCTACCTCGAAGAAACGCAGAAGGTTTCCCTCGGGCATATAAACCGGATAAGGGCGTACCAGAGGGAGTCATATATGGTCTTGGACGGCAACACGAAGCGCAACTTGGAGCTCACGGCTTCGCTCCGGGACGGAGGGAGGAAAGGGACGCTGCTCTGGCTGCTTGACAGGGCAAAAACCTCCATGGGCAGCCGCCTCGTGCGCAGCTGGATCGAACACCCGCTGCAAAACATAAAGGAGATAGAAGGCCGCCTTGAGAGCGTCGCGGAGATAAAAGAGGACTATATCCTGTCGGATGAATTAAAAAAGGTGCTTGCAGGCATCTATGATATAGAACGGCTGGCAAGCCGCATCGCCTATGCTACGCTGGATGCAAGGAACTGCATCTCCCTGAAACAGTCGCTGCAGCGCCTGCCTGCCGCCCGGTCCCTGCTGAAGGAGTGCAAAAGCCCGCTTCTCGTCCGGATTTTCTCGGATTTTGATGCCATGGAGGATATCGCAGCGCTGCTTGAAAAGGCCGTTCAGCCCGATCCGCCGCTTAGCGTCAAGGAAGGCGGGATCATACGCGACGGCTACAACGCCGAAGTGGACCGCCTCCGCAAGGCGTCACGGGAGGGAAAGGAATGGATCTCCCAGCTCGAGCAGAAGGAAAGGGAAGTCACGGGGATAAAGAACCTGCGCATAAGCTTCAACAAGGTATTCGGCTACTATATAGAGGTAACGAAGTCCAATTACGACATGGTGCCGTACAGGTATATACGGAAACAGACGCTGACGGGGGCGGAACGGTACACCACACCCGAACTGATGGAACTTGAAAAGGAGATGACGGGCGCGCAAGAGAAGTGCATGCGGCTTGAATACCAGCTTTTCTGCGAGCTGCGCGAAGGATTGAATAAAAACATACTGCGCCTGCAGAAGGCGGCCAAGTCCATCGCACTCATTGACGCGCTGCAATCCCTCGCCGCAGCTGCCTCCGAAAACGATTATGCGAGGCCGAAAATGTCAAAAGGGCATTGCATCCGGATACAGGGCGGGCGCCATCCCGTAGTGGAAAGGACACTTTCTTCAAAGCAGTTCATTGACAACGACACATATCTTGACAACGGCGAAAACCGCATGATGATAATCACCGGCCCCAATATGGCTGGGAAGAGCACATACATGCGCCAGGTAGGGCTCATCGTGCTCATGGCGCACATCGGTTCTTTTGTTCCTGCAAAGAGCGCGGAAATATGCATCACTGATAGGATATTCACGCGGGTAGGGGCTTCGGACAACCTCGCTTTCGGGCAGAGCACTTTCATGGTGGAGATGAGCGAAGTGGCAAACATATTGAATAGCGCCACGAATAAAAGCCTTCTCATCCTCGATGAGATAGGCAGGGGGACGAGCACTTACGACGGGATGAGCATCGCCTGGGCAGTGGTGGAGCATGTATGCGACAAAGAGAAACTGGGGGCAAAGGCCCTTTTTGCCACGCATTACCATGAATTGAGCGAGCTGGAAGGCAGGATAGAGGGCGCAAAGAATTACTGCGTGACAGTTAGAGAGATAGGGGATGAGATCATTTTCCTGCGCAAAGTCAAGCGCGGCGGAACAGACCGGAGCTTCGGCATAGAAGTGGCGCGCCTCGCAGGCATCCCCGAGAACGTCATAGAACGCGCCAAGTCGCTTCTGCCGAAGATGCAGGACAGGAAGCATGGGGAGATATTCTCCGATCCGCAGAACGGGGACGCCAACGGCGCTGCAGTGCAGCTCAAGCTTTTGACGTCCAATACCGATGAGATCATAAGCGAACTGGCAGGCATGGACATACAGAATCTCACCCCGTTGAACGCGTTATTGAAGCTCGGTGAACTCTCCGACGAGGCGAAGCGCCTGAAAGAGGGAGAAAAGCCATGAGTGTTATTTCTGTACTTGACCCTGATGTAGTCAAAAAGATAGCCGCCGGCGAAGTGATAGAGCGCCCCGCCTCCATCGTGAAGGAACTGCTTGAAAACGCCGTAGACGCAGGTGCGACAAGCATCAGCGTAGAGATAAAGGGCGGGGGCACAGCCGCCATACGCGTCGCAGATAACGGCTGCGGGATGGACGAAGAGGATGCGCCGGTTGCTTTTCTCCGCCACGCGACGAGCAAGATAAAAGAAGAGAAGGACCTTACGGCTATTGCGACGCTGGGCTTCAGGGGAGAGGCGCTTTTCAGCATCGCAACTGTTTCGCAGATTGAAATGCGGACGAGGACTGCCCAAAATGAGAGTGGAATGCTAATTGTAAACCACTTTGGAGAGATCGGTAAACATTTGCTCTGCGCGTGCAACGAAGGGACAAATATATCAATTAAGAATGTGTTTTCAAATATGCCTGCGCGCCTGAAATTCCTGAAATCCGCACAGACGGAAGCTGCAATGGCGGGAGAAGCAGTGTCCCGGGAAATCATCGGGCGCCCCGAAATATCCTTCCGCTTCGTTTCAGACGGCAAGCCGATATACCACAGCCCGGGGGACGGGGATGTAAGATCTGCGATCTTTGCTGTGTACGGCCCGGATACGGCAAAACATCTCATAGCAGTTTCACGCTCCAAAGGCGGATTGTCCCTGCACGGATATATCGGCGACACTGTCATAGCGCGGCACAACAGAAGCGGGCAGAATTTCTATGTGAACGGCAGGTACGTACAATTTCCCGGCGCCTCTATGGCGGTGCAGCAGGCATTCGGTTCGCGGCTGATGACGCGAAAATACCCGTTTTTTGCGCTTTTCCTTCAGGTTGAGAAGGAGAACATTGACGTCAACGTACATCCACAGAAGCTGCAGGTGCGCTTTTCGGACGAGAAAATGATACGGGGATTCATATATGATTCTGTTCTGGGCGGGCTGAAAGACCATGAGAATCGCGGGATCGTATGGACAGGTACGGGAGGAAGCAAGCCATCTAAAACTGCGTTAGAAGCCGCTGAAAAAGGCGAAACGGGCTTCGACATGCCCGAGCGCGACGATCTGGCTGCGATACGTGAGGTGCTTCTGGAGCGGAGGGCGCAATCAAAGACCGCGCATACGCTGAAAGAGCCGCAGACGATAGAGGAAGTACCATTTGGGCAGACAGGGCTCATCTGGCCTCTGCCCCACAGGGTGGCGGGCACCGTTTTTGAGACGTATGCGCTCGTAGAATCGGGTGAAAAGCTGTTTTTTATAGACCAGCACGCCGCGCACGAGCGCATCCTTTATGAACAGCTGATGAAGGAAACGGAAGCCGGAAAGCCGGCATCACAGAAACTGCTCATACCCTTCGTACTGCACCTTTCGCCGGCTGAATTCGCTTTGTTCATGCAGCACGCGCAGACACTTTCCCGTCTGGGCTTCGAGCCGGAGGAATTCGGGGGATACAGCGTGCGCATCCATGCCGTGCCGCACATCCTGGGGCAGCCGCAGCTTTCTTCATTTTTTGAGGAATTCATTTCAAAAATGGATGAAATAACCACTTGCAGCACTGCAAAAGCCAAGGAAGAAGCCGTGATCCGTATGGCGTGCAGGAAAGCGGTAAAGGCGGGGGATACTCTCAAGCCAGAAGAGATAGAGCATATTTTACAGAGCTATAGCTCGGGAGAAACGCTTCTGACATGCCCGCATGGGCGCCCTATCGTCCTTTCCATTGAGAAAAGGGCGCTGGAAAAGGGCTTCAAGCGGCTTTTGTGAAGGCGGTGGAAGGATGGGTAAACTGCCCCTTGCTGCCGTGGTGGGGCCTACTGCGGCAGGAAAAACGGATGTGGCCATAGAGCTTGCCAAGCTGCTGGGCGGAGAAATCGTATCGGCGGATTCCATGCTCATCTACAGGGGCATGGATATAGGCACGGCAAAGCCGGCCCTTGCACAGAGGCAGGGGATACCCCACCACATGATAGACGTGGCGGATATCGCCGAAGAATACAGCGCCGCGCGGTATGCAAAAGAAGCAAAAATGTGCATCGCGGACATCCACAAAAGAAAAAAGCTTCCCATCGTCACCGGAGGGACGGGGCTTTATATAAACGCGCTGACTTATCCGATGGATTTTGGCAGGGCTGCAGGAAGCGCAGAGTTCCGCGAAAAGATGCACCGGCTCGCGCAGGAGAAGGGGCAGGGAGCGCTTTACGCCCTCCTTTGCGAAAAAGACCCCGGGACGGCGTGCCGGCTCCACCCGAATGATATGCGCCGAATCGTGCGGGCACTTGAGATAAAAGAGCTCACGGGGAAAAGTATGAGCGAGATTAAAACGGACTATAAAGAGCGGGAAAGCGGATACGATTTAGCAATGTTGGGAATAACTTTAGAAAGAGCCAAATTGTACGAGCGGATCGACCGCCGCGTTGAAATGATGCTTGAAGGCGGGCTGCTCCATGAAGTCAGGGGCATACTCGAAAAGGGATACGATGAAAGCCATACGTCGCTGCAGGGGCTGGGGTACAAGGAACTGATAATGTACCTCCGGGGCATGCTCACCTTTGAGGACGCCGTAGAGCGGATCAAACGCTCTACAAGGCGTTTTGCCAAGCGGCAGCTCACCTGGTTCAGACGGGACGAAAGGATCCGCTGGTACGATCGTGCGGATTACGGCAGCGCAAAGGATCTGGCACAGGCGATGGCGCAGGAGATCAGGCGGGCGATCTTATAACTTCAAAAGAGGTGCAACACGATGATGAACAGACAACCGATCATTCTACAGGATGTGTTTTTGAACCACATCAGGAAGGAAAAGGCCCCTGTGACGATCCATCTGACAAACGGCTTTCAGATGAAGGGGATGGTCAAAGGATTTGACGGCTTCACGGTGATCCTGCAGGCAGAAGGAAGGCAGGTCATGCTCTACAAGCATTCCATATCCTCTATCACCTCGCCCAAACCGGTGATATTCGCAGGAAACAACGAAAAGGAACTCAAGGATCTCGCGGTTTCAGGCAACAACTGAAACCGATATTTTACAGGGGGGTAGTTTCGACGTGGAGAGCGGGGTCTTGTCTTTTTGGGGTATATCACCAAAAGCGTTCGACATCGTCCATAAGGCAGAAGAACGGATAAGCGTTCTTTTCCCGGGCATGGAGCGTACCGCCGAAGAAAACCAGTATAAAGTGCTCCGCGCTTTCCAGCAGAACAGCATTGCTGCAAGGCACTTTGCGCCAAGCAGCGGCTACGGCTACGGGGACGAGGGAAGAGATGCGCTGGATAGTGTCTTTGCCTCCGCTTTCGGGTGTGAAGATGCGCTGGCGCGCCCGCAGATAGTTTCGGGCACGCACGCCATAGCGCTCTGCTTTTTTGCTTTGCTGAGGCCTGGCGATACGCTCCTATCTGCTACAGGAGCGCCCTACGATACGCTGCAGAGCGTCATCGGGAGCGGGGGAAGGGGAGAGGGCTCTCTTGCCGAATACGGCATACAATTCAAGCAAATTGATTTGATTAACGATGAAATAGATATTCCTTCGGTCACATCAACAATCAAAAATGATAGAAGCATCAAGGCCGTCTTCATACAGCGCTCGCGCGGATACGCCTGGCGCGAGGCGCTTCTCATAGGCGGCATGGAAAAGGCCATAAAGCAGATAAAATCATCAAGGGACGATTTAACGGTCATCGTAGACAACTGCTACGGGGAATTCGTGGACACGCTGGAGCCCGTCAATGCGGGCGCAGACATCATGGCGGGTTCGCTCATCAAAAACCCGGGAGGCGGGCTGGCGCCGACGGGCGGATATATCGCAGGCAGGAAAGAGCTGGTCCAAAAAGCCGCCTGCCGCCTGACAAGCCCCGGGATAGGCAGGGAAGTCGGGTCTTATATAGGGGGATACGCTTCTTTTTACCAGGGGCTTTTCATGGCCCCGCACACAGTATGCCAGGCGCTCAAAACAGCCGCGCTTTTTGCGGCTGCTTTTGAATCTCTGGGCTATGAATGCCTGCCGAAAACCAGTTCCGTCCGCGGAGATATCATCCAGGCCATAAAATTTAATGATGAAGAGAAATTGATAGCTTTCTGCAGAGCCATACAGAGGGCCTCCGCCGTAGACAGCGCCGCCATCCCGGAGCCATGGGACATGCCGGGATATCAGGACAAGGTGATAATGGCGGCAGGGACATTCATTCAGGGCGCTTCGATAGAGCTGAGCGCAGACGCACCTATTCGTAAACCCTATATCGCATACATGCAGGGGGCGCTGACATACGCGCACGGAAAGCTTGCAGCGATGGTGGCCGTA
>JAUYED010000052.1 GCA_030691525.1 Bacillota bacterium
TTGTATGCCGTCCTTCTCTCGTATCTCTTTGGCAAGTCCTTCGATATCCGGGGCCAGCGCCAGCTTTTCCACCATTGGGTCAACAGGCGTTTGACTTGGCGAAGGGGAAGGCGATGGCAAAAGAGATGCAACCGTAGGCTCGGAAGCTGATGGTGCGGTGGCTGCTGGGGCTGAGCATCCTGCAATTAGCAGAACGGATATTATTAGGGGAATTATCTTTTTCATAGACTTGCCTCCGCGTTCATAAACTCTATTAGTCAGTCCGATTCCTGGCACGTAAAAACTAAATTGTTATCACCAATAATTAAAGAACGACCAATGTTGAATTCATTTCTATTAAAAATAACCAATTTGTCGGTCACATCACAAATTTTTTCTCCGTAATTAAACTGTCCAACTGCATACCAAACATTGTTGATTTTTTCATCATATAATTCTAGAGAAGCTACATCTATTTCCAAACCGCCCTCAAAATTAAACATTCTCGTGATGCATTCAGAACGAACATGGCCACTCTCATAGGCTAAATCGTTTTTGAAAATAATATCAAAGAGACAGAGTTTTTCACCATTACCATGAAGAGAGCCTATTACATAATCGGGTTTAATATCCTCCATGCCAAAGCCCATGCAAACCAATGGAATCGTGCCGTCAAAATCCACAGTAATAGATTTCATATTGTTGCCGTCGACGTCATATTTAAAATAAACATTAATAACATCATTACTATCAAGAGAGGTAACGTCTAATGGGATCGCACAAACCGGAAGACTCGAAAGACCATTTCCATTGCTTAAAATCAACATCTCTTTAACTACATTTGATGCTAAAAGTACGCCACTGCAATCATAATTTCCACTTTCTCGCGATGCGCTAACTATAATATTCTGCCTGTACTCCCCTGCATACTCCCCCGTTTTTCCGCCATAAGGATTATCAGCTTTGTACAGATACACGACTTTCTGAATCCCGTCCTTCTCCCGTATCTCTTTCGTCAGACCGTCTATTTCGGGAGCCAAAGCAAGCTTTTCCACCATCGGGTCAATCGGGATGGGATTGGCTCTGGTCGAAGGCGATGAAGAAGATACCGTTACAGGTGCAGAAGCAGAAGGAATCGTTACAGCAGCTTGTGTACAGCCGGTGATAAATATTATTGACACCAAAAGCAGCATTAGTATCTTTTTCATGGCCAGTACTCCCTTTTGTTTGAATCTTCATTTTATTTGTATTGTAACACAAGAAATAATTGTATGAAAGCCACTATGTTTTGCACACCCCCTAATGCAAACACCCCCTATCTTTTAACGGCTTGCCTTTTTCAGAAGCATTTTAGGCAGAGGTTCATGTACCCTCGCCTCCAAACGGTCGAAGCAAAACTACCATAAAATAATAAACACCGTGCCCTGAAACCTCAAAAAAGGCTCAAATACGGCGTTTTTGGCAAATAAAATACCACCTGCTAATAAATTAGATTTTATTAATAGATGGTAGTTAATTTGGTGGAGTCGAGGGGCGTCATACTATCTATAACCCCACACAACGGAACCCTTGTTATAGGGGTAATATCTGATTTTTCAACATCCTACCTCTGTGAAGCGTAATTAAAATTGATTAAAGTAGCCTCTGTGCAATGACTTTCTCATAAATAGCCTTATTTCATGGGCTTTTCGCTCTCCCCTATTCTTGCCGCGTCAGCAGTAGACAACACTCGACATGAATCGTCTGGGGAAACATATCTACCGGTGTTACAGCTTTAGCAGCATATCCTTTTCCAACGAGGATGGCTGCGTCCCGCGCCATCGTGGCAGGATTGCATGAAACATATACGATGGTTTTAGCGCCGGTCGCCGCCGCTGCTTCCAGTTCCGCTCCGCTGCAGCCTTTCCTTGGCGGGTCAAGAATGATAGTATCGGGTTGGACCCCGTTTTGTGAAAGCCGTTTTATTTCCTCGTCCACCCTACCGCATATGAATTCGGCATTTTGTATGCCGTTTCTTTTTGCGTTATCCCTTGCATCATTTACAGCTTCGCGGACAAATTCAATGCCGTAAACCTTTTTTGCACTGTGGGCAAGAAGGAGGGTGATCGTCCCTGTCCCGCAAAAAGCATCAATAACGATGCGGTTTCTCTCAGGCGCGGCGTATTCCAGTACCTTCTCATACAGTTTTTTTGTTTGCTCGATATTGACCTGAAAAAAAGAGTTCGGCGAAATAGAAAATTTTAATCCGTTCAGCGTTTCCTCAATGGTTTCTCTGCCCCAAAGTGTTATATTTTTTGGGCCCAGAATAACATTGGTTTCAGCGGTGTTGATGTTTTGGATAACAGAGCAGATCCCTCTTACATGATTTTTCAGTATAGCGATCAACCTGTCCGGATGTGGCAGCTCTTTTCCGTTAGTGACTATGACTACCATTACCCCGCCGTCAGTTACCGAGCGAAACATTACATGCCGCACCAATCCCAAGCGTCTGACTTCATCATAGGGCAGTATTTTATATTTGTTTATCCACTCCCGTACAGCGGCAATGACACTATCCCCGCTTGCATCTTGAATCATACATGAAGATATATCAACTATCCTGTGGCTGCGTGGCGAAAAAAAGCCGATGACGGCTCTCCCTTTGTCATTTCCCACGGGAAACGCGCTTTTTGCGCGGTACCGCCACGGTTCATTCATGGAGGCGATCTCTTCTACGCTGATATTTTTGATCCCGCCTATCCTCTCCAGCGCGTCAACCACGGCCTTCTTTTTGAATGTCAGCTGCAAAGTATAGGACAAATGCTGGAGCTGGCAGCCGCCACACTTGGCATAAACAGGACAGGGCGGTATAACGCGTTGGCTGGACGGCTGAAGGATTTCTTTAAGCTGCCCCACGGCATATGAAGGAGTGGTTTTAATGATACGTACGATTGCCTGTTCAAGTGGCAATACCCCATCAACAAACACCGCATAACCTTCATATCTTCCTATGCCCTGCCCTTCCGAAGATAAGTCATCAACGGTAAGAATTATTTCCTGATTTTTTTTGAGCGGCAGTTCCATATCTTTTTAATAGTCAACTTTTAAATGTCTTCTCATTCAGCTCTTTGCACCTTGATCAGGTTGGTCGCACCGCTTACGTTTAATGGTACGCCCGCAGTGATGACCAGGATGTCGCCTTTTTTGACCATGCCATTCTCTATGGCGTTTTTCATACACTGTTCTAATAATTCATCCGTATCCTTAGTTTTTAAGGTGAGCATCGGCATCACGCCCCAGATGAGCGATAGCTTATGGAAAGTCCTCTCATCAATAGGAAGAGCGATTATAGGGCATGACGGCCGGTGTTTTGAAACCATGCGCGCCGTATAGCCCGATTTTGTAGGTGTCAGTATGGCGGAAGCTCCAAGGCTGATGGCTATGGTGCAAGAGGCAGTAGAGATCGCGTCTGTGATAGTCGTCCCGCTTTTAGGCTGCCTGCCCATGATCTTTCTGGCATAGTCAATGGATGCTTCAACGGCTTGCGCGATCCTGTCCATCGTTTGCAGCGCTTCAAGAGGGTACTTGCCTGAGGCCGTTTCGCCTGAAAGCATGATGGCATCAGCGCCGTCATAGACGGCCCCGGCAACATCATTGGCTTCAGCACGGGTGGGACGTGGGTTCCGGATCATAGAGTCCAGCATCTGCGTTGCCACAATCACCGGCTTGCCGGCTGTGTTGCATTTTTTTATGACGGCTTTTTGGGCAATGGGTACTTCCTCGATGGCTATCTCCACGCCTAAGTCCCCGCGGGCAACCATGATGCCGTCAGCCACTTCCAAGATACTGTCCACATTATTGACGGCTTCACGCGTTTCGATCTTGGCGATAACGTGGATATCATTCCCTCCGTTGCTTCGTAGAAAATCTTTCAGTCTGAAAATATCTTCTGCTCCCTGCACAAAAGAGGCAGCAACAAAATCTATCCCGTTTTTAATGCCAAAGAGAATGTCGCTCTTATCCTTAGCGGATATATCGGAAAGCTTGACGTGCACTCCCGGGATGTTGACCCCTTTTTGGCTGCCCAGCGGGCCGCCATTGATGACGGTGCAGACGATATCTTTATCCTGTACGGATTCAACGCGGAGATGGATCAGTCCGTCGTCAATGAGGATATCGTCCCCTTTTTGTACGTCTTTGGGCAGGCCTTTATAGGTGATAGAGGCACGCTCATCATCCCCCACCATTTCCACTGTTGTCAGTGTATACCTGCTTCCTTCAATGAGCTGTACGTCATCTTTCATTATACCGAGGCGTATTTCAGGGCCCCTCGTGTCCAGAAGCAACCCCATGGATTTACCAGTTTCCTTACGGTATTGCTTTACAAGGTCGATGCGGGCTCCATGTTCTTGTTGACTCCCGTGCGAAAGATTCAGCCGGACGACATTCATCCCCGCTTCGGCCATCTTGAAAAAAATTTCCGGCTTTTCGCTTGATGGACCTATCGTGCAAATAATTTTAGTCCTTCTCATGATATATCCTCCTAACAAAAGCCGAGATCGGCTTCTTTTAACAATTCTGGGTTCACATGCAAACTAATAAACATATTAATATTATGCCACTATAATACTATATTTTCTACGTCTTTCACCAAATACACCTATCTTTCATAATCTGCATTAGACGTTCAAATAGGAGGGATTTTGATGTTTTGGGAAGGTTGCCATAGCAACAGGTCCTGTGTATGGGCAATATTGATTCTATTATGCTGCTGCGGGCGTGAGAGAAAAGAGCATGAAAAGCGCAAGCCCGTCTTGGCTGAACCTTGTCTCCCGCCGCCGCCTTGCGCACATCGCAGAAGGTAATATGCTTGCGCTGTAATAAAAGACATCCCTATAAGGATGCTTTTATTTTTTAAACCTATTGATGCATATTTCCATACTTCCTCATATTATCTTTTCTGCCTGATAAGGAACGGTCTGATATTACGGAAGTAGAAATTGCCCACCATGGTAAAAATGACATCAACGATAATAAAAACCGGCTGGGCAATAAGCAGCAAGGCCCAATCAGGCAAGTCTATCTCAGGAACGATGATGCTCTTGACGATAAAATATGCAGTAATGATCGCCGCATTGAAGTAGGCCAGCTTGAGCACATATTTCAGGAAAATATTTTTTATCTTTTCGATATAATATTTTACGATGCCGTAATGCCCGAAAAATAGTACGTATGGGATCATCTTCATCTTATCGCTGACTATAACGAATCCAAGGATTGTTACGCCGATAAAAACGACCAGGGCAAGCCATGGTTCTTCTTCCACCATCAATACCACCATAAATACCGAGCTGACAAAGTAAAACGTTAGTTTTGCTACAGGGACGATGGTACTGAGATAAACAAATAAAAGCGTGAGCGCCATAACCATCGCCGGTATCGTGATCCTATACGCGCCTGTCAGCGTTTTTTTCCGGTATCTTTCGTCTATACGCATCTGGTCACTATATCCTTCCGCTAAATCTTTTAACAGCAGTTGCAAAGGTCGCCGCCCATGCACTCGCAGCAGGTATCAGCACAGCACAGGCCGCCGCAAAGGTTGCACAGGTTATTGCCTGCCGGTCGCCCGCCTCCGAGGTTGCCGTAAGGGTTTGCTCCCCCGCTCATCATCAGCTGGTTGAGTGCATTCCGGTATTCGTTATTGTTAGGGTCCATTTCGACAGCATGGTTGAGGTTTTCGCGGGCTTTGCCGTACCATCCCCTTTGCATATTGGCGATGCCTTTGAGGTAATACCACTCAGCGTCCCGGTTCCCCATGGCATCAAGCATCGCTTCTGCAGCATCGAGGTTGCCGGACTGTATATTTGCCCGTACATGCGAGTATTGCGCTCCGCCGCCATTCTGGTAACCGCTACCTGAGCCGTGTTTATCAGCATTACCCTTGCCGCTTCGGCTGTTCATGACCATTTCATACGCCTGGTTGATCTCCTTCAGCTTTTCCTGCGCCAGTTCGGACAAGGGATTGTTGGAATACTGATCGGGGTGATATTTCTTCACCATTGCGTGGTACGCGGCGCGTACTTCGTCATCCGTTGAATTCTCGCGTATCCCCAGCACTTTGTAAGGGTTCATAGAGTGTTTTGTCAGCTCCTTTTGTTAAATATCTGTTCAATTTTATGGGGAAGCCCAAGGTAAAGGATATTATCCATCAATTCCCTGTGCCTTTTTATATCCAGCAGCTCATAGGACTTTGCCGCCGCAACCGCGCTGCAGGTGAGGTTGAAGCGCAATGCCCCTCCCGCTTCTCCCTCCAGCCCTGTTTTGTTTCCATACTTTGCTATAATGGGGTTGTATTTGTGCTCTTTTTTATCCTTCTCAAGGTCGTTGCATGCATCGGCAAGGTAGATCCATCGGCCAAGATTATAGAGCATCCATGACAGCGCCCGCTCTTTCCGGCCAAGTTTATCCTTCATGGGCAGACTCTTTGCAAGGGCTTCCATCAAAATGCCGAATTCCCCCGCCACCTCGTCTTCATTGCTGCACTTTTCTTTCTCCAGCTTATCCAGCTTTTCAAGGCTTGAACTGATGCGCTTTTCCGCCTCGGGGTTCCTCCGGGCGGCTTTTTTGTACGCCTGGATAAAAGCTGCTTTTATAATTGCGTCAAGAGGGCTGCCGTTGTCTTTCAAATCATCAGCTGCTTTTTTATACGCCAGTATCACATTCATATCCGCGGCATAGGAAGTAAATTCGTTGTGCAGGATAGGGCGTTTTTTAAAAGGATTTGCGACGCACCTTTCGGGCTTTATTTCGGGTTCTTTATCCGAGAGTGCACCCAATAAAAGTACAAGGAACGCAAAATCATAGTTGATCGCCAGCCGCGGCAGAAACCCGTACTGCCTGCCTATCTGCTTGCACACGCCGCAGTAAGCCGCGCGGAAAAGCGTGAAGTCCTTTATTTTAAGTTCAGCTTTATCGGGAAAAACATATCCGAACATCTTTTAAATACCCTGCATTATTGCTTGCCTATCATTTTGGTCTTGGCAAAAGGCCGATTTTTTCATAGACTTTAGCCAAAGTCTTCTGTGCAATGCATTCTGCCTTTTCTGCGCCTGCTTTCATGACGCTTTCCAAGTACTTTCTATCCGCAACCAAATGAGCGAATTCGTCTTGAATAGGTCCCAATAGTTCGACGACTGCTTCAGCCACCCTGTCCTTAAAAATGCCGTATCCCTTTGTTTCAAATTCCTTTTCGATATCGGGGATCTTCATGCCTGTTGATATTGAATAGATAGACATGAGGTTTTGCACTCCCGGCTTTTCGTCAAGATAGACGACCCTGTTGTCCGAGTCGGTTACGGCGCGCTTTATTTTCCTTCGGATAACGTCGGGAGGATCAACCAGAAGGATATATGCGTTCTCGTTCTCGTCTGATTTGGACATCTTTTTCTCGGGTTCCTGCAAGCTCATGATGCGCGCCCCGACCTCTGGGATATAGGGCTCGGGCACGATGAGGGTATCTCCGTAAATATTGTTGAAGCGTATCGCCAGATCCCTCGAAAGCTCCAAATGCTGTTTTTGGTCTGCGCCTACGGGGACGATATCCGTTTTGTAAAGCAGGATATCCCCCGCCATCAATACCGGATAGTCAAAAAGCCCTACATTGACATTTTCGCTGTGCCTGTCGCTTTTTTCCTTAAACTGCGTCATGCGTCCCAATTCCCCGCAATACGTGTAGCAGTTCAGGATCCAGGCCATTTCAGCGTGAGCAGGCACGTGTGATTGCATGAACATGATATTTCTTTCGGGGTCCAGGCCGCATGCAAGCATGATGGCCAGCGCTTCATATGTATTGCGCTGGAGTACATCGGGTTCCTGTCTCACGGTAATGGCGTGAAGGTCTACCACGCAGAAGACGCAATCGCACTCGTACTGGAGGGCTTTAAAATTCCTGAGGGCCCCGGCGTAATTTGCCAGCGAAAGGCCTCCCGAGGGCTGGATCCCGCTGAATACCCTCTTTCTTTTCCCACTATCCATAAAAAATCTCTCCTTGCATATCCATATCAAGCATTTTCAAGCATACTATCACTCAAACGTATTCCGCGTCAAGTGATGCAAGCTCATATTCATCGCCGTTCTCAAGTAATCTTTTAACCGCGGCCGCTTTTTCCCGGGCTGCGCCCTCACTCTCGCATGCGATAGCGATGGATAGCTCGGCAGTCTGCCACTTGTCCTTATCTCCTACCTGCGCTACCGATGCGCCAAACCGTTTGGACAGTGTGGCTTTTATCCTTTGAAGCATCTGCCGTCTGTCTTTCAGTGAGAACGCACAGGGGAAATACATGACGGCTGTTAAAAGGGCGGCGCGCACCTCATAACCTCCCAATGAATTTTTCCACTTCTGCCTTCATCCCGCAGGTGGTACACCAATTCCTGTACAGCACCGGCTTTTTTTCAAGGTTTGCGATGGCATCCGGGATATTTGTTCCCGATAGTTTGGATAGCTTTCTCGATGCCTGGGATTCGCTCAAGTTATTGTTTTTAGCTCCGCAAAGCGCCTCCAGGACGTCCGGGCTGAATTTATAGGGGCTGGCGGTGGAAACGGCTACCGACGGCGTCGCATCACCTGTTGCATCAAGGTAGCGCTCGTAAACCGCCTGACCGACTGCGGTATGCGGGTCCATCAGGTAACCGGACTTTTTAAAGGCCTTGCTTATGGTTTCTTTTGTCTTCGCATCATCTACCCAATCCGCCCAGAAAGAATCTGCAAGTATCGCTCTAATGTTTTCGCCGACAGCATATTTTCCCTTGTCATTTAATTCTTTCATCATGCTTTTTACCTTCTCTGTGTCCCTTCCAGTCAATTCAAAAACAAGCCGTTCGAGGTTGCTTGAAATGAGGATGTCCATGGAAGGGGAAATGGTGCGGCAAAAAGCGCGTTTGCAGTCGTATCTTCCTTCACGGAAAAATTCGGTCAGGACATTATTGGCGTTGGAAGCGCAGATCAGCTTATGAACAGGCAAGCCCATTCTTTTGGCATAATACGCTGCAAGAATATTTCCAAAGTTGCCTGTCGGCACGATAAAGTTGACCTTTTGTCCCCATGCGACGGCACCGCGGGACGCCATGCAGCTATAGGCCCAGACGTAATAGGCAATCTGCGGAACGAGCCGCCCGAAGTTGATGGAGTTGGCAGATGAGAGCACAAAGCCCTTTTCCATGGCATAACGATTGAACGCCTCATCGGCGAATATTTCCTTCACGCCTGTCTGCGTATCGTCAAAATTGCCCTCTACGCCGCATACAAAGACATTATCTCCCTCTTGTGTGCACATCTGCAGCTTTTGGGCGGCGGAAACGCCGTCTTTGGGATAAAATACGCAGATCGCTGTGCCTTTTACGCCTGCGAACCCCTCAAGCGCCGCCTTTCCCGTATCCCCCGAAGTAGCCGTGAGGATCAGTACCCTGCCTGTGTACCCTGTTTTTTTCATCGAGGCGCACAGCAAGTGCGGGAGCATCTGCAGCGCCATATCTTTAAAAGCCAGCGTCGGCCCGTGCCAGAGTTCCAGAACATATTCCCCGTGGCGCAGCTTAATAAGGGGGGCGCGCTCTACCGTATCAAATCCCTTATACGCTTCTACTGCGATCTCTATAAGTTCCCTGTCCGTAAAATCCGTCAGGTATTTCCCCGTGACCACAGCGGCGGTTTTTTCGTAGGGCTGTGCGGAAAGCGTCTTTATTTCATCCAATGTCAACTCAGGAAATATTTCTGGCACAAAAAGCCCGCCGTCCCACGATATTCCTTTTATGATAGCTTCAGCAGCGCTGATGCCCTCTCCCCTTTGCCTTGTGCTGATGAATCTCATATATCCTCCTTAGTTAAAAGACAAGCCAACCCGCATATGCCGGTCGGCCAAGAAGAATGATGATAACGCCTTTGCTCGTTTATCAGGTCTCATGCAATATGCTTTCCGATTGTCTCAGGGATCAGTTCCTTCTCGCAACTCACCGAAACGACAAAATTTATTCTATTCTTTTCAGCCAGGTTTTCAAGTCTTAAGAAGAAATCCTCCAATTTTGAAATATCCTCTTTCACAATTTTAAGGAAACCATCAATGAAAATCGTCTCGGTATCAAAATCTCCTGCAACAAGCCCACTCAAATAACCGTAAAATCTATCAGGGTTGTCTATTCCAAATTCTGGGGCTATCAGGTAGCGCACCTGGTGTCTGAGGTCAAACATGCAACGGTTGTCATAATCAACAAATATGACTTTACCGTTGCTTTTAAGCGCCATCTCGTTGGCCATATCAAGAATCCGCTTAGTTTTGCCGCTGCCCTTCTTGCCGCAGATAATGTATATCATAGCGTACCAAACTCCTTCGTATTTGATTATCATTGATTATAATATAAAAGGGGGGACTTATCCAGCGAAAATCTTGGATAAGCCCCACATTTTACGCTTTATTCACATATTCGGCTTACTATTTCTTCTGGGATTTATGGAGGTTGAGATGGTGCGTCAGTACGAGGTGAATCTCAGGGTCAATGGCCCTTATCATATCCTCCAATTCGCCATCACCCATAACGGTTGTTCTCCCTTGCTCATATTGGGCATCCACCATGGCCTTGGTCTTTTGCACGAGTTCGTTTCTCTTATCCATAACCATGTCGCCTTTCAGGTGGAAATAGCTATTAATCCAATGCGCGATCCCCGCAAGGCCGCTATGGGTATCTATCATCACGTATGCCGGCCTGTTGAGTATTTTGGTAGTATCAAAAATATTATATATCTCCTCATTTTTCAGTAGCCCATCAGCATGGATGCCCGCACGTGTCGCATTAAAATTGCGGCCGACGAAAGGCGTGCGTGCAGGGATCTCATAATTAAGCTCATTTTCAAAATATTCAGCGATTTTAGTGATCACTCTAAAATCCATCCCGTCCT
This sequence comes from Bacillota bacterium, assembly GCA_030691525.1. Taxonomy (GTDB): domain Bacteria; phylum Bacillota; class Clostridia; order Christensenellales; family JAEXRW01; genus JAUYED01. The sequence goes on from JAUYED010000052.1 coordinate 10,904, forward strand.
GAGTCCCTCGAAGCTGTGCATATTCAATAGCCATTGCTTCCAGAGGACAATTCCCCGTACGTTCGCCGATGCCCAAAAGAGCACAGTTAACAGCGCTGCAGCCATAGAGCCATGCCGTTGCAGCGTTGGTTACCACTTTGTAAAAGTCGTTATGGCCGTGCCATTCGAGCAATTCGCTGGGGAAGTGGGCAAAATGCCTTAAGCCATAAACTATTCCCTGTACGCATCGGGGCAGCGCTGTGCCAGGGTACGAAACACCATAACCCATTGTATCGCAGATGCGTATTTTGATCGGGATCCCGCTTTCCTCTGACAGCTCGTATAGCTTAGTAGCAAAGGGAAGGACAAAGCCGTAAAAGTCCGCGCGCGTGATATCCTCGAAGTGGCAGCGCGGCTTGATACCAATATCGAGCGCTTGTTTGACGATCCCTAAGTACTTATCCATGGCCTGTGCCCGGGTGATCTGCATCTTTTTAAAGATATGGTAATCTGAACAGCTGACCAATATGCCCGTTTCTTTTATGCCTATGTTTTTGACTAGTTTAAAGTCCCCTTCATGCGCGCGAATCCATGTGGTAACTTCGGGAAACTTTAGCCCCAGATCCAGGCATGCGTCCACTGCTTTTCTATCCTTTTCAGAATAAACAAAGAACTCACTTTGGCGAATGATACCTTTGGGACCGCCCAGTTTGCTCATTAGCTTAAAAAGGTGGACGATCTGTTCTACTGTGAAAGGTATAAAGGCCTGCTGGCCGTCTCTGAAAGTCGTATCCGTAATCCAGATATTTTCGGGCATAAACATGGGAACGTGCC
>JAUYED010000012.1 GCA_030691525.1 Bacillota bacterium
TCCCTCTACGATGAGATCGTCCCAGTCCAGCATTTTTTTATCAGCATTATAGCTAATAGTTTCAAGGTTTATATAGCGTTCAATATCGCTTTGAGCCGCCTCTCCTGCAATATTCAAAACGAATGTCCACCCGTTCTTTTCCCAGTACAGTGAGGTATAGTTCAAGCCAATATCATTATTTATCGTTCTTCTATAGAAAGTCTGGTCTGAATACTTCACCATTTCCCATTTCATTTCCTCCGGAATAAAATCAATATTGCTTTTATGTGCATCAAACAGCAGTGTATTGCCTGTCAGTCCGTCATGATATTTTACATAGATATTTATGCTGCTTCTGATGATTGCCTCTTCCAGTATGAGGTCTTTGTCCTCTGGCAGGACGAAGTCTATCCTTCCATCAGCGTTATTCAGAAGATTATCCATTGCCTCCCTTCCCTCTACTGTATAGCAGCCAAGGCCTTCCGGGGTTGGAGGGATTGATTTATCCAGCGGAGGATATTTCAGGATCAGCTCCAGATCGCTGGTATTCGGCAGGTCCTGTAGTTCTTCAATGGGAACTATGATATCGTTAAAAAGAGAACGTAATTCTCTGTACTCGCTATCGTTGATACGATATTTCCCCGGGTTATCTGCATACGCTAGCATCCCACTGTTTTCCCCCAGCCAGAGATATACCTCTTGCTTATTATCAATGTAATTCACAATAAGGGTATAATCAGCAGGTGTCATTTTCATTAATCCTGGAAGTTTTTCGCATTTATTCATTGCGTTATATATGATTTGTGTTTGCGCTTTATCGGAAAAAGTATATAGGAATCCTGACTGCTCATCTCTCATCCCACGGAAAACATCAACGGAAGTAATAGGATTATTTTGTTCTCCGGTAGAAGGCAATGGCGTTTGAGTGTCTTGTACATTTAATGCAAGTGCAACTGTACATCCCGTAAGCACTGCCGCACAGACAATAAGAGTAAGGATTCTAAGCAGAAACTTTAACATCTTATTTTTCATATGCGCATACCATCCTTCATGATATCTTTTATCTCTTGATCCCATTATTATACATGGTAAGTTCCGGTGTCAATACCTAACCAGTTTGAAATACAAAGTTGGGACACCGGATTGACCGTTTCACCGAAAAGAGAAAAGCCCTAAAACCATCTTTCTAACGATTTTAGGGCTTAAAATAAGGTTGGTTGAATGATTAAAACTTGTGCATTACCCCGCTCAATCGTTTATACACAAGGAACGTCACCAGCCCTTCGATGAACGCCTTTATGAGCGTGAAAGGCATGGCCATGTATAGTACGTACGTCTGCACCGAATCTACCGCGGGGTTGATGGCTTTGCACGCCCCGATAATCGCCTCGATGGGCATGAAATTGGAGTATGCCGGTATGAGCAGGTACATATTGAGCACGCCCGACATCACCGTCATCAGCACAATGCCGGCGCCGATGGATAATGCAGCTGTGGCCTTGTTCTTTTTCCAGTAATAATAAATGCTTGCGGGCAGGACCAGCGAAACTCCCAGAAGGAAATTTGCCAGTTCCCCTATCCCCGCCGTTCCGGAGTTTCTTAGCCAGAGGAATAGCGCGTTTTTGATAGCTTCGATGACGACGCCCGCCCACGGGCCGAAGGCAAAGGCGCCCAGAAGCGCGGGGATATCCCCGAAATCGAATTTCAGCCAGGGAGGGAATAAAAACGAGAGCGGGAATTCGAGGTACATCAGGCCGAAGGCCAGCGCGGAAAGTAGCGCGATCTTGAGCGTCATGCTCAGCCCTTTTCGCGTGTTCAGATAATAGCGTTTTTCCACCTTTCCCTTCTTTACGTCTTCGTTTGCGATCATGCCGGTAGTTTCATCCATTGCTTGAACCTCCAAATAAAAATAATGCCTCCAAATATTCTTCAGAGGCAAATAAAAGCAAGGATATAAAACCTTCTCCCATCCAGACTCTACTGTCGGCCATGGAATCACACCATGTCTGCCCATTTGATTGGGCTCGCGGGCTAAAACCGCCGGTCGGGAATCTCACCCTGCCCCGAAGATATTTTATTATGTTTAATTATATGCGCCGCAACTGAAATGTCAACCACATTTCATTCAAGGTCATATAAATACGTAATATTGGGCATATTCAGATCATTGAATTCCTTTTTGAGACTTTCTATTTCTTCAGCTGTAAGTGTGGTATCCAAGGGCATGATGAAAACATACGTTTCCTTATCAAATTTTTTCAAGTATTCTTCAGTGTGTTCCAGATTCAAAGGATATTCCTTCAACCATTCAACTTCATCCGCTGTTTTCAACCTGTTCGTACCCGGCAATATCCCAAACTCGAAGTGGTTATCTGCCTTCCAAACGTATAATTCCAATCCCTTCATAGCCGGTATTTGAGCGCTATTGCAATAGTGCTGCCAGGCATCGTCAAAGGGTTCAAACAATATTTCGTTTGAACACGCAGGCAATGCGAAGCATAGACACAATGTCAGCATAATGAAAATAACTTTACGCATCTTGAACCATACCCTTTTCATATCAATCACTCATATCAGCATTCCGACATGGCCTCGATGGCTTCGGGAAGCGCCTCGATGGTGTCGGAGGGTATCATGCTTCTTTCTCCGTACTTTTCAGCAGCCATGTCCCCCGCGCACCCGTTGATATGGCACCCTATCCTTGCGGCGTCGTAGGCAGAGAGGCCGCTGCCCAGAAGCGCCAGTATGACGCCCGTGAGCACGTCTCCGCTGCCGCCCGTCGCCATGCCTGCATTCCCCGAAAGGCAGAACGTCGTCTGCCCGTCCGGTGAAGCGACGATGTTGGTGCCGCATTTGAGCGCCACGACAGCGCCGTATTCCTTCGACATCTTTTCGGCGCTCTCCACAGGCGCTTCGAGTACTGCTTCAGCATCGCAGCCGAGCAGCCGCGCCAGCTCCACCGGGTGCGGCGTCAGAACCGTCGCGCCTTTGCGTTCAAGGAGCCATTTCGTATTTCCTTCGAGGTTATTGAGCCCGTCGGCATCTATCACAAGAGGCGACTTGACTGTTTTTACGGCGTGTTCAAGCACGCTTTGCAGATCACGGCTCCGTCCCAGCCCCGGCCCGATGGCTACGGCGTCCCTTTTTTCAGTCAGCTTATTTATAGCAGCAAGTGCGTCCATGCATATTTTCCCGTCCCGCGAGGGAAGGGCCAGCGTCATTGGCTCGGTGAATTTGGCCTGATAGACTTCCATCAGGGTATGGGGCACGCCTACGGTGACGAGCCCTGCGCCGCAGCGCACCGCAGCTTTGGCGCAGAGTTCCCCCGCGCCTGCAAACCCTTCGCTTCCTGCGACTATCGCCAGCTTCCCGCAGCTTCC
>JAUYED010000027.1 GCA_030691525.1 Bacillota bacterium
TACGCACGAATACATCGAAACAGGCAGGGAAGACAGCAAATTCGGCCTTGGCATAAGAGACGGAATGGCGATGGAAGCTGTCCGGCTGGCTGCTTTCGCTAAAAATGTGGAGCTCATCGGGCTGCACTGCCATATCGGCTCGCAGATATTCAGCTACAAGCCGTTCCAGAGGGCGGCGGAGGTCATGGTGGGATTTGCTGCGGAAATCAAAAGGGCTTGCAAAATAGAAATAAAGGAAATAAACTTCGGAGGCGGATACGGCATACATTATGTGGATGCTGACAAGCCCAAAAGCCCGCGCCAGTATGTAGAGATGCTCGTATCGGCGCTGAAGCTGGAATGCAGGAAGTTAAAGCTCCAGCTGCCGCGCTTGGTGATAGAGCCGGGAAGGTCTATCGTGGGCGAAGCGGGCACAACGCTCTACACTGTCGGCGCAGTCAAAGACCTAAAAGGGATACGGAAGTATGTCAGCGTGGACGGCGGGATGGCGGACAACCCCCGCACAGCGCTCTACCAGGCCAAATACACCGCTGTTATCGCAAACAAGGCGGGCAAAAAAGCGGACGAGCTGGTCAGCGTGGCGGGGAAATGCTGCGAATCCGGCGATATGCTTATCTGGGAAGCACATATCCAGAAGCCGCAGAGAGGGGACATCCTCGCGATCTTTTCTACAGGCGCGTACAACTACTCCATGGCGAGCAACTACAACCGGCTGAGAGTGCCTGCGGTAGCGCTTGTCAGAGGAGGGAAAGCCGCGCTGATGGTGAGAAGGCAGTCCTTCGAGGACCTCGTTAGAAACGACCTCATGCCCGGATGGCTGGAATAAAGCCGGTATGCGCCCTTTGAGCCGGATATCTGCCGGTATCAGAGGGTGCTGTTTTTTATAGGAATTACAAAACAGGGAAAGTTGATAATTGTTAAACCCATAGCGTTTAGGTTATAATCATTCCATAGATTAATCAGTGAGGGTGATAACGTATGCCGTGGGGCTTCTGGCAAGACCCGCTTTATATGCTTTATTCGCTGCCGGCGATATTGATCGGCCTGACACTTCATGAATTCGCGCACGCCTATGCGTCCCATAAGCTGGGGGATCCCACCCCGCAAATGACAGGACGGCTCTCGCTGAACCCGCTGAAGCATATAGACTGGATGGGTTTTATCATGCTGATCTTGGTGGGATTCGGGTGGGCCAAGCCCGTCGTGATCAACCCAACATACTTCAAGCACCGGAAGAGCGGAGAAATCATAGTTTCCCTCGCGGGAGTTTTCACCAACCTGATCACGGCTTTCATTTTCTCTTTTGTTTATTTCCTGATCATAGCCTTTGCAACCAGCCCTAATGAGATACTGATGAACATATTATGGCAGATCATCATAATAAACCTTGCCCTGATGCTTTTCAATCTCATTCCTATTCCTCCACTGGACGGCTGGCATGTGGTGAAACCCTTCATCAAGGTCAGGAATTTCCGCATTATATGGAATTTTGAACGCTTTGGGTTCATCATCCTTATCATCCTGCTTATAACGCCGTTTGTCAGCACCTACCTGAGAACAGGCATTGATTACATAGTCAGAGCTTTCTTGCAATTTTGGGCGTTGATATTCGGACAGCCCATCATTTTTCAATAGAGGTTGACATATGTCATATGAAATACGGCTGAACCAATTTGAGGGGCCGCTCGACCTGCTCCTGCATCTGATAAAAATCGCGGAGATAGACATCAAGGACATATTCGTATCCAAGATCACTGAGCAGTATATCGAATACATGAAGCAGCTGCCCGAGCTGGATATGGAGACCGCGAGCGAATTTATTGCCATTGCGGCGACCCTCATCTACATCAAATCCCGTTCGCTCCTTCCTGCCCCTCCGGCAATGGGAGAAGAAGAAGACCCGCGCGAGCTTTTTATCCGTCAGCTGACCGAGTACAAGGCCTATAAGGATATCTGTGAAAAGATGAAAGCCCTTGAGCAGGACGCGAAGGGCACTTTCTATAAGCTGCCTGAGGAATACATATCGCAAAAGCCGCCGCTGGATATGAGCTCTGTCAGCGCCGCAGACCTTTACAATGCGATGCTGCAGGTCATGCAGCGTGTCAGGGACAGGGCGGGCAAGCCGCCGGCGCGCGAGATCGTCCTGCAAGGGTTCACCATACCTGAAAAGATAGCCCGCATATCCGCGCTGCTTGAGGAAAGGGGCAGGGTATGCTTCTGGGGGCTTTTTGAGAATGACAGCTCTACTATGGAAGTAATAGTCACCTTCCTTGCGCTGCTTGAAATGATGCATCAGAGGATGGCGGGGGCTGTTCAAGAGGAGCATTTAGGGGACATATATATCGTCGGAATCAAGGATTGACGAGGTAGGAAAAGTGGAAGACGATAAAATCAAAGGCATCATAGAAGCGATACTCTACGTAGCCGGAGAGCCGCTCTCCATTCCACGCATCGCCGAGACGCTGCAGTGCCCTGAAAGGGAGATGCGGCGCATCGTACGTGAGATGGAAACAGCTTATGGGAGCGATGGAAGGGGGCTTATCATAACCCGCCTTGGAGACAGGATACAATTCGGCACGAAAAAAGAGTATGCGCCCTATGTGGAAGCGCTGCTCATGCCCGTGCAGGCGCAGACGCTCTCCCAGACCGTTCTCGAAACGCTTTCCATCATCGCCTACAGCCAGCCGGTGACGCGCGCAGAAGTGGAAGCGGTGCGCGGCGTAAAATGCGACTATTCTATAAATATTCTTCTCCAGCGCAATCTTATCAGGGAAGTGGGGAGGAAGGAGACGGTGGGGAAACCGATACTTTTTGGCACCACAGAGGAATTCATGCGCCATTTCGGCATCCGTTCAATTAAAGAGCTGCCGCCGCTTCACATCGTAGGTTCAGAGGCCTATATGCAGGATGAAATGGTACTGGACTGATACAATTTACAATGCATAATGCACAACATTCTTCATCGTATTCAACTAATACACAAAGAGGAGGTAACCACCATGCTACGCCGCATATCAAGCATAGTTTCTTTTGAAGATATAAACTTAGGGAACGCAATAAGAGAGGCGATATCAAAACCAACGGGTGATATTTT
>JAUYED010000043.1 GCA_030691525.1 Bacillota bacterium
CCGGTACCGCCCCAGCGGGGTTTTGGGTACTTTTGTACCGGCACAAAAGTACCGCCAGCCGCAGGCGTAAAACCCTATAGAAATGACCCAAATCTCCTTTGACGCTTTATAATCGCTCTATAACCGCTTTATTGAGAGACAGCACATTCCCCAAAAAGGCAGGGGCTTATGCCCTTGGGGGCGCAGCCCCCAAAAGGTAATGTTCCCCTCCCGTTCTCCCATCCCGTACTATCTCTCCGATTGATAACGGGAGGGGTCAGGGGTGGGCATATCTGTTGAGAATTCTTAAACCCCGACGGGTGCCGGTGAATTATTGCGCCTGTAGTCCCAAAGGGACGAAAGGCCAATTCTGAGCCAACACCCAAACTAAAAGCACCCTCCCGTTTAATAATAACTTCGGCATCCTCCCAACTCGAGAACGGGAGGGATAGGGGTGGACAGCTTCACATAGTAGTATGATATCCGATGGGGTCTGGGGCTTTAGCGGCAAGCCCCGAAGGGGCGCCAGCCGGTACCGCCCCAGTGCCCCACACTCTTTTTATCATTACTCTGGAGCGAAGCGATATACCTATTCGGGGTGGGGGCTTGGGAAGAGGGGCAGAACCCCTCTCCCAATACCCAAAAGTACCGCCAGCCGCAGGCATAAACCCTATAGAAACGACCCTAATCTCCTCTGACGCTTTATAACCGCTCCATAACCGCTCTACAACCGCTCCCATGCCCCGTAACTATCATTGCTTTGGAACGCAAGCAACGCAGCAATCCGTCCCCGAATTGTAAATCGTACTCTATTTCTTTCCCATCTTTTTTAATAATGCCCCCAGGCTTGTATTCTGCCCGTATTCCACCATCCCCGCCAATATTTCGTCTTCGGCCAGTTCCCCGATAGCCCCGCATTTTTCATCGAGAACGGTAACAGCATGGTATTTCCCGGGAGACATTGCTTTTACTACCTGGATGAGGCGGGTGTCTTTATTGGCCGCAAGGTGCTCGGCATGAAGCACTCTCCCCTCCATCATGCGCGTCCGTTTGGAGCTCATATCCTTGATGACGATGAGCGTTGCTTTTTTCCGCTCGGTAAACGCCCCTGCAAAGATGATGATGGCAATGCCAAAAGGGGCAAAGTTGATTTCCCCCTGCACCGCCATCCAGATCCCAAGCGCCAAAAGGATCAGCGAAAAAACCACCCCCATACCGAAGGCAACGTCGGTAGCTCTTTTTGACCCGAGCTTTTTTGATAGCGCTGCGCGCAGTATCCGCCCGCCGTCGAGTGGCAGCGCAGGCAGCAGGTTGAAAAGCGCAAGGGCGAGATTCATTTTTGCAAACGAATTGGTAGCGCCCAGGGTAGAAGGGATAAATCGGGCCAGGGCGATCAAAGAAAGTGCGATGACGAGGTTGAAAGCGGGGCCGGCCGCCGCCGTTATCAGCTCCATCTTAGGCGACATCTCGACGCCCTCCATGCGCGATACGCCGCCGAAGGGCATCAGCTCTATCTCCGCCATTCGCAGCCCGTATGCGCGCGCGGCCAGTACATGGCAAAGCTCATGGAGGAATATAGCGGCAAATAGCATCATCATCTGCGCCAGCCAGCCAAAGACCGCAGCTGCAGCGGCGATAATGACGAGAAAGATGTTTATCTTTACGTCTATGCCCCACAGGGTGCCTATCCTGATGGCAAGCTTGTCAAAAAGCTTGATCCTACTCTGCCCCGCTTTCTTCGAAGTAAGGCAGAGGATCCTTCAGATCCCCGTTTTCGTATACCTGGAAATAAAGCTCTTCTCCGGAGAGCCGCCCGATTTCCTGAAGGCGCTCTACATAGCCGCCGGCTGTGATCTCATCCAGCCCGTAGTACACCGTTTCTATCCCCGAGGGGTGCGTGATGCGTACGAACCTGCCCCAGTCCTTGTTGATACCTGTAGCGGTTACTTCCCCGGGCGCAGAGGCGCGTACTACTGCCCCGTCCTCAGCCATTATCAGCAGGCCTGTATCGCCGTTGATGTTGGATGCCGTTATCTGCGCTCCTTCCACGGGCATATCGAGAGCTTTCCTTTGGATGTAGGTCGCGGTCTGCCCCTGCTCATTCCATACGAATTTCAGCTTGCCCAGGTCATCATCAGGCGCAAGGGCGGTATCCAGGGCGGATATCAGCCCCTGTTCCATTGTATTGGTGACCGGTGAGTCTATCATCTTGATGGCAAGCATGACCGCCGCCACCGCTGCGATGGCCGCCACGGCTTTCATTATGGACGGGAACGTGCTCTTTTGGGTGTCGTCTTTCTCCGGCATGAACGCTTTTTTTATCTTTTCGCTCACCCTGTATACTTTTTCCCATCCCGCGCCCCGCCGCTTCCTATCGGCTGCGTTTTTTTCCTTAAACCCCTCTATGGCGATCTTAGACGGCTCCTTTTTAATTTCCATATTGACTACCCCCTGCAAAAACCTGTGCACTAACATATATATTGGGAGACCAGCTCAATTATTAATGGAGCCAGTCCGGGGCATATGTTGAAAGGGATATTATATAATACATGTTTCAAGACGTTATTCACGAAAAAGCCCGTGCAGCTAAGCACGGGCTCGAAATATGATGATATTCATATCGGTTTGCATTCCCTTATTTGGTCTGCCATAACGAGTATGCCAAACGCTGGAGAGAGGGCTGGGAAGGGGGCAACGCCTAACCCCCTCTGTCATTGCGAGGAGTGAAATGATGAAGCAATGAATTTAGTTGTAACAGATCGTTGCAGAAAATCCGTCCTTTGGGGGGTGGGGGCTTGGGGAGAGGGGTAAAACCCCTCTCCCCAAATAACCGCAGCACAAGCGGGGCAAGATGGGGGACGGTTGGGACGGGGGGCGCAGCCCCCCTCCCAATATCAAAATCTTGTGATCCCCAAGCCCGTCCTTCGTCGGTTCCGCATAGAGATGTTCAGCACGATCCCTATCGCGAGCATATTGGTCAGCATGCTGGATCCGCCGTAGCTGACAAATGGAAGCGGGATGCCCGTTATCGGCATGATT
>JAUYED010000046.1 GCA_030691525.1 Bacillota bacterium
GCGGCAACAGAGCTTGCGAGTAAGTCCGCACTCCTTCAGATGGAAGGGGAGCTTTCAAATAGAATAAGAGGGCTGATGGACGGCGTAGCCAACTGTATCGCAAAGATAGAGGCGGAACTGGATTTTCCCGAAGACCTTATAGATGAGGATCTGAGCAGGACGCTGGAAGGCGATATCGGCAGATTGCGCATGAATACAGAGGCCATACTCGTCAGCGCAAACAGGGGCAGGATCATACGGGAAGGCTTTTCCGTGGCTATCGTCGGGCGCCCGAACGTTGGCAAATCCTCATTGCTCAATGCGCTGATCGGACGCGATAGGGCTATAGTCACCGATATCCCCGGCACGACGCGCGACGTGATCGAGGAATGTGTAGATATAGAGGGGCTGTTGGTACGCTTCGGGGATACGGCAGGGCTCAGGCGTGAAACAGGCACCATAGAAAGCATCGGCATGGAGCGCGCCAAAAAATATCTGGAAGAATCGAATATTGCCCTTTTTGTGATAGACGGCGCGGACGAATGGACCAGTGAGGATGACGCCGTATGCACTATGCTCAAAGGCAGGAAGGCCATCGCGCTGATAAATAAGTCTGACGCTCCACAGAAGATAAGATCGGATCTCGTCGCTGCAAAAATGCCTGAGGATGTATTGATATTATCCTGTTCTGCCCAGGACGGCCGGGGGATCGAGGCGATCCGCACCGCGATAGCGCGCGAGGCGCTGGGCGCCGGCCTTGAAGGCGAAAGCGGTATCATCACCAATATAAGGCATATAGACGCCCTCAGCCGTGCACGGACAGCTCTTGAAAATGCCCTAAATGCCCTGAAAGAAGGTTTGAGTGCGGACATGGCGTGTATTGACCTGCGCGAAGCGTGGCACGCCCTGGGTGAAATAACGGGCGACACGCTGGATGAGCGTATCATAGACAGGATATTCGAGACGTTTTGCTTGGGAAAATAAACGGACAAACTCGTCTGTTAACAATATATAAGACAATATACCAAAGAAACAGGGGGACAGGGCGTTGAAAGCATTTGACGGAGGAGATTATGACGTCATAGTCGTGGGCGCCGGGCACGCCGGGTGCGAAGCCGCCCTGGCTGCTGCACGCCTTGGCCAAAAAACCCTCTGCCTGACGATAAACTTAGACGGCGTGGCGCTGATGGCATGCAACCCCGCCGTTGGCGGTACAGCTAAAGGCCATCTGGTCAGAGAGGTGGATGCCCTGGGAGGAGAAATGGGCATCTGCGCCGACAAGAACTTCATCCAGATGCGCATGCTCAATACCGCCAAAGGCCCCGCAGTCCATTCTCTCCGTGCGCAGGAGGATAAAAAGCGCTACCAGGCGGCTATGAAAAGGACGCTGGAGGAGCAGCAGGGGCTCTCGCTCGTCCAGGACGAGGTCATCAAGCTATTTGAAAAAGGCGGCAGGATCAGCGGTATTCTTACGGCTGCGGGGATAAAATATGGATGCGGGGCGCTGGTGCTTGCCACAGGGGTATACCTTGAAAGCAGGATCATCATCGGCGAACATATAAGCAGATCCGGCCCCGGAGGGCTTTTTGGCGCTTACGGCATGACAAAATCGCTCCAAGACCTGGGATATGACCTGATGCGTTTCAAAACAGGCACTCCGCCGCGCGTACATAAACTATCACTGGATTTTGATAAAATGCAGCCCCAGTACGGGGACGAAAAAATAACGCCCTTTTCTTTCATATCAGGAGAGCTCAAAAGGAAACAAGTACCCTGCCATCTGACCTATACCAACAGCCGTACGCACGCGCTCATAAAAGACAACCTTCACCGTTCCCCGCTGTACTGCGGTGTGATCGAAGGCGTCGGGCCGCGCTACTGCCCTTCCATAGAAGATAAAGTGGTGCGGTTTTCAGACAAAGAACGGCACCAGATCTTCATTGAACCCGAGGGGCTGGAAACCAACGAAATGTATGTTCAGGGCATGTCAACAAGTTTGCCTTATGATATACAGCTTGCCATGCTGCGCACCATCGCGGGAATGGAAAACGTACATATCATGCGCCCCGCGTATGCCATCGAGTATGACTGCATCGTCCCCACGCAGTTAAAACCCAGCCTTGAGAGCAAGACAATAGAGGGAATGTTTTTTGCGGGGCAGGTAAATGGAAGCAGCGGTTACGAAGAGGCCGCTGCCCAGGGGCTGATAGCCGGCATCAATGCGGCGCAATACCTGAGAGGAGAGCCGCCTCTGATACTTGACAGGTCGGATGCATATATCGGCGTGCTTCTTGACGATCTGACGATAAAGGGCACGGCAGAACCGTACAGGATGATGACCGCACGCGCTGAATACCGCCTTCTTTTGAGGCAGGATAATGCAGACCTGCGCCTGACGGAAAAGGGAAGGGATATCGGGCTCGTTACAGACCGCCGCTATTATATATTCATGAAAAAACGAGCAGCATTGGAAAACGAGATAATGAGAGTAAAAGCTGCTGTTATACCTCCTTCGGAAGGGCTTGATGCCATGCTGGCGGGCATGGGGGAGGGAGCTCCGAAGACGGGCATCACGGCCTGGGACCTTCTCAAGCGGAGCGGTGTAGGGTATAAGGACATCTTCAGATTTTCCCCTCCCGAAGAAGTCCCGGCCGAGGAAGTCGCCGAGCAGGTGGAGATACAGGCCAAATACGAAGGGTATATCAAACGGCAGACGGATCAGGTAGAAAGGTTCAAAAGCCGGGAGGGGATGCTGCTGCCGCAGGACACAGATTATACGAATCTCCCCGGGCTCAGGATCGAAGCAAGACAGAAGTTGCAGAAGATAAGGCCCCAAACGCTGGGCCAAGCGACGCGGATATCCGGTGTTTCACCTTCGGACATAGCTGTTTTGACCATCTGGCTGCATAAAAATAATATGAACAAAAAGAAAGACGGGCGCGTATGAGTTTTATCGAAACGCTGAAAAAATCGCTTGACGCCATGAAAATACCCTGTGACGAATCCCAATTGCAAAAAATGAAGGCGCATTATTTGCTGATGCTCCGCGAAAACGAAAAGGTTAATCTTACAAGGATAACAGATGAAGAGGAGGCCGCGGTGAAGCATTATGCGGACAGCGCTGCCATTCTCTCGGTTGTGAACCTGCGCCTGGGGGCTCATATAATAGATATCGGCTCGGGTGCGGGCTTCCCCGGGATCCCGCTGAAGATACTCCGGCCGGATATCTATCTCTGCCTTCTGGACAGCACAAAAAAGAAGGCGGATTTTCTGGAGCGCTGCATATCCGGGCTGGGCCTTCAGCATTGCCGCGTTATCAATGCCCGCGCCGAGGACGCAGCCAGGGACCCACTTCTCAGGGAGCGGTTTGATGCGGCTGCTGCGCGGGCGGTAGCGAAAATGAGCGTCCTGTGCGAACTGGCGCTGCCATTTTTAAAAGTAGGCGGACTGATGCTGGCATATAAAGGACCCGGTGCAAGGGAGAAAACGGAAGAGGCCAAAAACGCCATCAAGATCCTTGGAGGAAAAGAAGAAGGTGTTTATGAGATAGAGCTTGAGGGCTACTCACATATCATCTTTGTAGTAAAGAAGGTGTCCATGACGTTGGCAAAATACCCGAGGAGAGCGGGTTTCCCCGGGAAAAATCCGCTGTAGCAATATATTTTCGACAAAAACACCAAAAATATTTCATGAAATACAAAGCAAATAGCAGAAAAAACGAATAATAAGAAGAAAAATAAGAACAATCAACGAAAAACCACTACTATTGTAAACGATGAAGGAATAGGGCGACCTACGGCGAAATAGTTATTTAGCCGATAGGTTGTCCTATTTTTTACCGAACATGGACGATACAGAGCAGCTGTTTGCCGGTATATTGCTTGCGGCCGAACAGCACGGTGTGAGAACGGTACTACGCCCTGCACCGTTTGAATGAGTGCAGTTCGGGGCAATGGCTTTTCAAGCCGCGTCCTGCTACATATTTTCAGCAGGCCAACTGCCAAAAACGGGAAGCGTATACCGGCAACCATATGTTTTATAGGAAAGAGTGAGCGTAAGGAGGGAACGGATGCTTCATCTGAAAGAGGTAGCTCAGGCGGAATTGCACCAGGCCAAAACACTTGAGTTCATACCAGTAGAAAGGATTCACCCCAACCCACATCAGCCCAGAAAATCCATCCCCGAAGAGGGGCTGGACGAGCTTGCCCAGTCCATCAGGCAGTACGGGCTATTGCAGCCCATCGTAGTACGCGTCCTTGGGAGCGGGGTGTACGAGCTTATCGCCGGAGAAAGACGGCTTCTGGCTTCGAGAAGGGCAGGCCTGACGCATATCTCCGCCGTCGTCTACCCGTGCTTTGAGAAGGACTCCGCGATGATCGCGCTTATCGAAAACCTTCAGAGAGAAAACCTGCATTTTTTCGAAGAAGCGGAGGGATACCAGAACCTGTTGCGCGGACATGGCATGACGCAGGAGGAATTGGCCGAGAAGCTGGGGAAAAATCAATCCACCATCGCAAACAAGCTACGCATCCTGCGGCTTTCTCCAAGGATCAAGACCATGGTCCTATCTGCACGCCTGACAGAGAGGCACGCACGGGCATTGCTCCGCGTACGGGACGAAAACCTGCAGGCCAAGCTCATTGCGCAGATCGTCAAAAGCTGTCTTTCGGTAAAAGAAAGCGAAAATCTTATTGACAGGACGCTTGAAAAACAGGAGCAGGTCAGGCAGGCACCGCGCATAATCAAAATGCTGCGCGACCACAGGATATTCGTAAATACGGTGAAAAGAGCCGTGGAACAGCTCCGGGAATGCGGCATCAAGGCAGAGTGCTCCGTCATAGAAAGAGAAAAAGAAGTCCTGATCAATGTGAGCATCCCCAAACAACATACATAACCCCCCAATCAAGGAAGAGCGGCCGGTCTGGCCGCTTTTTCCTTTTATATCGGAGAATAAAGCATAATGTTGTGAGGGGGGCTTCTTGGGTATTTGGGAAAGGGGTTTCACCCCTCTTCCCAAGCCCACACCCCGAGTATTTGTGAGGGAGGCCTCCCCCCTTCCCAGGCCTCCCCCCAGCATTTGGCCTGCCTCATCCGGCAGACCAAATAAAGGAGTGCAATCTGACGTACACGCCAGATTGCACTGATTAAATAATTTACGCTTTATGTTGAATGTCCAAAGAATATACAGAAAGCAGCTTTGACTATACGAAAATGGACAGGGGTTTCTTTGCCAGTGAAAATTCGGCAGGCGTGTGGCCTATTATCTCGCCGTCCATGTTCAGCAGGGCGGGTTCGCCTCCCGATTCTACCCTGACAGACCTGCACTTGAAATACTCGACATATCCCCACTTCAAGTGTTCTCCTTTTACGTAGGTGGGAAGCAGCGAAATGATTTTGAGCCGGGGCAGGCGGCAGATCACACAGACATCCAGCAGCCCGTCATCAACCTTGGCGAGCGGGGCTACGTGCATCCCGCCTCCCTGGTACTGCCCGTTGGCCACCGAGACCATGAGCACCTCTCTGCGGATCTCCCTGCCATCGTCAGTCGTGATGACGGCCTTCTGAAATTTATATGTAAGCGTGGCTAGCAGCACGCCGGCATAATAGGCCGCCAGCCCTCTGAGCCCGAATTTTTTAGTGCTCTCGGTTTTTCTTATGACTTCCACATCGAAACCCAGCCCGGCAACGTTCAGGTAGTAGCGGCCGTTGACAAGGGCGATATCCACATCCTTTTTCTCATTTTTAAGGATAGCGTCCATGGCTTCCACGTGGTTTTTGGGTATGCCGATGGATTTTCTAAAGTCGTTTCCCGTGCCTGCAGGGATGATGCCCAGCGTACAGCGGCCGTGCTCCTGGTTCATGATGCCGGTGGAGACCTCCAGCACAGTGCCGTCCCCGCCTACGGCGACTATCTTTTCATGCCCCTTCCCTTTTGCCTGCGATGCAAGCTCTATAGCGTGCCCGGGATACTCAGTGTATGCTATGTCGTGGGGCAGCCCTTTTTTACTGAGGTATGCCTTCAGGTCCTGCATGACTTTCTGCCCCAGTCCCCTGCCTGCTTTGGGGTTGGCGATGAAGTAATACATATTTCCTCCATAAAAGTGTGCCGGGTGAATTTAATGAGATTTTAGCAGAATTCGGGAGAGAGGGCAAGGGAGAAGAGGATTCTATTGAATATTGCTTTAATGCTAACAGGTTCTGTGCATGATCCTTGTATATTGACGGATATTATGTTGTTAAATCCATTGCCTGTATCTTCATTCCCCAAACAGAGGCGAATACGCCCCTGTTTCCAAGATCTTTGCAACCTGTTTTGCATTCAATCCGGCGGTATTCACAAGAAATGTCCCCGGAAGCGCAGCGCTGGCGCCGGGCGCACGCTTTAATATCCCTTTTCCTTCCGAGTAAAGATAAGCATCGCACTGCTCCCCTTGCGGCGTCAGTTCATAGCCGTATTCCTCAAGCGCTTTGGCTAAGTCTTCCGCTCCCTTTTCGAAGGATATTTTTCTGATGGGCATAAATTTCTTCACTCCGCGCTTTATTGTTGCCATAAAGAACCACTCTATACCCGAATAAGCGGATAGTGCGAA
Organism: Bacillota bacterium; assembly: GCA_030691525.1. Lineage (GTDB taxonomy): Bacteria > Bacillota > Clostridia > Christensenellales > JAEXRW01 > JAUYED01. Next base: position 6,570 of record JAUYED010000046.1, read on the forward strand.
CATATGTTCCCCATTTAATAAAATGATTGTATTCACAAATATTACATATTGGCTTATAATTAACTTCCATAAGGTTACTTAGCGGGGGTAATGCTATGCATGGCAGCATCAAGGCGCGAAGACAGCTTCGAAGCCGGAAAAGGCGCTTCATAATCATGATCGTCGTATCCGTCATGCTTGTCGCCGCTTTGATCACGCTGCTCATCGTCATCTTTGGCAGGGAAAACAGTTTTGTTAAAGCCAAACTGACGAGTATGCAGCCGTCAAGCCCCTATGCATCAGATGCCAGTTCATTCTTTTTTGCCCGCGACAGTGTACTTCACTGCATTGACTCTCAAAACAGGGAGCGCTGGTCGGTGGGTCTATTCGCCGAAAAGGTGTGGCTGGCCGTATCGCGGAACGCAGTCGCAGCGTATGATGAAACCGCCATCCATGTTTATGACCGCGAAGGCGACGCACTTTTTGACCGCACCTTCCAGCAGGCGGTTCGCCATGTTGCGTGCGGCAAAAACAGGATCGCTGTCCTGCTTGAAGATGAAGAAGGCGTCTTTTCGATTTTCGTTACAGACCTTAGCGGACAGACCGTTGATACCATAACGGATGTCCCCGGAAGGTACGTGATGGACATCGGTTTTTTCGGAGAGGACTCCCTCTATGCCCTGGCGCTGGATACCTCAGGCGCTTCCCCTATCTCCTGCATCTCGACCTACAAGCCGGGACAGGCCGTGACCGGCGTGATAACTTCCGAGGGGCAGCTCATAGAGAAACTTATCCTTACTGATGACGGCATCTATGCGATCGGAACGTCACATATGATCGAATACGCCCATACCGGCGAAGAAATATCGAACCTCCTTATTTACGGCTGGCAGTTTCAATCGTATAATATGGCCGATGGGGCGCCTGTGGTGGCGCTTGCTCCCCGAAGCCAGCTGGAGGAAGGCACGAGGATCTCCACCATGCGCATTGTGGCACTGCCCGATTATGACATGCCTGTATTCCTTCCCCCCGGCTGCTTGGCGATAGTAGCGGGAAAGGACAAGTTCTTCTGCTTTACGAAAAATGCCGCCTATGCATATAACAAAGACGGCATCCTGTTAAAAAGTTATGAATTACCTATAGAAGTGGATAATGCCTATCCTGCAATGGACGGGACGGCAGTAGTACTGATACACGGTGAAGAATGCCATATATCACCGCTGCCATAAACTGATTCAGGGACGGAGGTATCTGTTTTTATGAATCTTCTGGACATCCTGGTCATACTGATCATCGCGGTATGTATACTCTACGGCTGCTTCAGGGGCTTCCTCACATCCCTTTTGAAGCTTTGCTCTTTTTTCTTTTCCTGGTTTACAGCGCTTGTATTCTACCCCCTCGTTTCAAAACTCCTTGTTCTTAGCAGCAGTTTTTACGATACCATAGTTTTCTATACTGACGGCGCCGAAAAGATAGCGAACCTCCAGCATGCAAGCTTGGTTGTCTCTGCGCTTTCAGATGCCCAGATAAAAGAGATCGTGCACGCTGCCAATCTCCCAGCGCATATTTCCGAAACGGTGCAAACCAACCTTTCTTACAGGGTTTTTGAAAACCAAGGCATGAAAACTGTGGGCGACTACTTCAATGTGACAGTGGCCGACGTAGTCATAAATATTATCAGTTTCTTTATCATTTTCATAATTATATGGTTTGCCCTGAGCATTATATTCAATATACTTGGCGGCGCCAAGCGCGCGCCCTCACTCCGGAAGTACGATTCGCTTCTGGGCGGGTCCCTGGGTTTTGTCCAGGGAATATTCATGACGTTTCTAATATTCGCCCTCATTCCCGCTCTTCTCATCATCGTTTCCATGTCAAGCTTGACCAGATATATAGATAATTCGGCTCTTGGCTCTTTTTTCTATAAATCAAATTTCATCATGGGTTTGATAAAGGGCGTAATATAGCTTATTGGGAAGGGAACGGAGCCGAAACGTAATTTACAACTTACAATTTGGGATTTGCCCCGGAGCTAGCGCTCATAGCCGTTGTTTCACGTGAAACATTTTTATACAGCAGGGCAAGAGTTACCCCTGTTTTTTCTTTTCAATCATTGTTTGGGGCTTTCTCAAAGCCGAAAAATATCTTATTATATTAGTGTACAAAGAAGCGGAGCGTGGTAAAATGGGTAGAATAATCGCCGTAGCCAACCAAAAGGGCGGTGTAGGCAAGACAACGACTAACATCAACCTCTCGGCTTGCCTGGCGGAAGCGGGAAAGCGCGTGCTTATGGTGGATATAGACCCGCAGGGCAATACAACCAGCGGTATAGGCATAGACAAATCCCGAATCAATAAGACAATTTATGACGTATTGATAAATGATACTCCGGTTCACGACGCTATTATGGAAACGAGCGTTTCGGGCCTGTACCTGATCCCTTCGAATATTGATCTTGTAGGCGCAGAGATAGAGCTTGTTTCGGCCGTCGGCAGGGAACACATATTGAAACACGCCCTTCGCCCTATTGCATTAGAATTCGACTATATTTTCGTAGACTGCCCTCCGTCTTTAGGGCTTTTGACGCTGAATGCACTGACTACAGCGGATAAGCTTCTCGTACCTATACAGTGCGAGTTTTACGCGCTCGAAGGGCTCTCGCAGCTGATAAATACCGTTAAAATAGTTAAAAAGCATCTCAATCCTCCTTTAGAGATGGAGGGTGTCGTCCTTACCATGTTTGACCCGCGTACAAACCTTTCCCAGCAGGTTGTCAGTGAAGTAAAAAAATTTTTCAAGAACAAGGTGTACAATACCTTGATCCCCCGAAACGTCCGTTTAGGCGAAGCTCCGAGCTTTGGAGTGCCTATCACTGTCTATGACCCTGCATGCATCGGCGCTCAGGCATACCGCGAGCTGGCCGAAGAATTTATTAAAACAAGCGAGGAGGGACTCTGATAAAATGCAGCAGCAACGGCTCGGCAAAGGGCTCGAAGCGCTCCTTGGAGCAGCGGAAGATGAACAAACCATACAGAATAATACGGGGACCCTTGAAATAAACATCAATGATATTGACCCGAATATGAACCAGGCACGCAAAGAATTCGATCCTGAAAAGCTGGAAGAGCTCAGCCGTTCTATCGCTGTCCACGGTATCGTTCAGCCGATATTGGTCAAGCCCAATGGCAGGAGATATATCCTTATCGCCGGCGAGAGGCGCTGGAGAGCAGCGCGCATGGCCGGCCTTTCCACCATCCCCGCTGTCGTCAGAGACTTAGATGAACGTAGTTTTATGGAAGTTTCCCTTGTAGAAAACCTTCAGCGTTCAGACCTGAACCCTGTTGAAGAAGCCGCCGCATTGAAATTCCTTCAATACGAATACGGGCTGACTCAGGATGAGATCGCGCATCGCATCGGCAAAAGCAGAAGCGCCATCGCCAATACCATCCGGCTTCTGAACCTCCCTGATGAGATCCTGGATCATTTGAAGAGCGGCAAACTCACCGCAGGGCATGGCAGGAGCTTGGTCGCCCTTGAAGACAGGGAGCTGCAGCTCAAGCTCGCAAAAAAAATGGTGGAGCAGGATCTTTCCGTACGTGAGGCCGAAAGCTTGTTGAAAAAAGCTACTCCAAAACCAGAGAAACGCAGATCCCAGCCCTGTGTTTTGCCTCCGGAACTCTATGATTTTGAACGTGCGCTGTGCGAACGGCTGGGTACCCGCGTCGAGGTGCGCGGCGGGGCACAAAAGGGCAGGATCACCATAGAGTATTTCAGCAGAGAAGACTTGGAACGCATCTGTACGTTCCTTGGCATAAACTGATATATAAGCCAGGCAGTATTAAATAAAATTCATGATCAGTCTATCTCATTATTGTCGGTGTCTTCATCGTAGGGACCGTCATATTCGTTCAAAACATACCAGCTAAGATATATCAGGTCTGCATCGCCGTAAGCGGAGGGCTTATATTTTATTTTACGCCTTGACTTGTATTTTACCGGGTGCGCCATTTCACAGGATTCATAAACGAGCACATATTCAAAATAGTGCCATTGATGCGCGTTTTTGATAAAATTTTCATCATCCATGATGCAGAAATGGTGCCTTTCCTGATCGGGCAGGATGTATCTGTATCGCTTCTGCCGGCTTTGGCTCATTTCAGATGTCATGCCATTTTCGCTGCTTAGCTTGAAATCCTCAAAATAATATTTGATGCGTACTTTGCTGGTGTTATGGAAATAGGTATCCACGCGATGCTTATAAACTACAGGTTCATTCTCGTTCCGGAGATCTACGGTATATCCGACATTGAAGCTTTTATGTTCGAATACGAGATACGGTATGTTATCGGCTTCGAACATAGCTTTCTGCTCTATAAGCACCATTTTCTGGGCTTCAAGCATTCGCTCTTCAGTTTTGGTCATCCGCCGTATGAGAGAAATATAGAGGATAGTGACAAAAAGCGTAGCTATGGCTACGACGACGCTGCCATATGTTTGAACAAGATATTCGAAGGCCATATTCTTACCCCCCACCTATTTTACCGGTTTAAATTTAATGCCGGTTTAAAGATCAAAATCGGCTTTATAGATCCATCTCCCGGGGAATACTCACCATAAGGTGTAAAGGAATCGGCATCCTGAACGTTTCCAAATCATTTTCTAAGGTGAATATTACCACCATGCAACAAAGTGTAACATATCATTTTATTATGCAATATAGAAAGCATGTTCAACAGATGCTTGCAGAAGCGGCAGATTTTACTTATAATTTTGATGATAAGTATTCAAGGACGGGAAGAAATATATGAAATTTGTAAAGATGCACGGGCTGGGGAACGATTTCATCCTTTTTGAGGACCACAGGGCGGATGCGGACTACAGCGGTACTGCTATACGCCTTTGCCACAGGCAGCTGGGTATCGGCGGGGACGGGCTGGTTGCTGTGCTGCCGTCGGAGAAAGCAGACGTAAGGATGCGCATCATCAACTGCGATGGAAGCGAGGCAGAGATGTGCGGCAATGCCATACGGTGCTTCGCAAAATATGTATATGAAAAAGGTATGATAAGGCGGGACACTTTCTCCGTTGAAACGCTTGGAGGGATAGTACGCCCCAAGCTCTTTATTGATCGCGGCATCGTTATGCAGGTGCGGGTGGATATGGGTGAACCCAGGTTTGACCGAAGCCTCATCCCCATGGCAGGTCCGGGCGGGATGGTGGTCAATGAACCGCTCATCGTAGGGGGTGAAAGATGGGATATCACAGCTATGTCGTTAGGCGTACCGCATACGGTGATTTTTGTGGACGAGGTGAGGGAAGAGGTCGTAAAAACCGTCGGCCCCAAAATAGAAAGGCATGTAAAATTCCCCCAAAAGACGAATGTCAACTTTGTCAAAGTGATAGACGATGGTACTATACAGGTACGGACGTGGGAACGCGGGGCAGGGCCTACGCTTGCCTGCGGCACGGGCGCATGTGCCTCAGTGGTGGCGGCTTTCCTCAATGGGCTGGCTGGCAGGCAGGTGAAGGCCAGGCTGCTGCTTGGTGACCTGCTCATTGATTACACAGAGGACGGAACGGTTTATATGAGCGGACCTGCCGAGAAAGTCTTTGAAGGCGAAACGGATCTGGCGTGAATACGGGGAAGAAGGCGGGTACATAACCCCGCCTTTCATTTTCGTGAAAGGGCTTATTATGGAGAGAAAACTGGCGGCGCCAAAGCAAGCAGAGCGGCTTGCGGAAATATTCAAAAAAAACGGGTATGATTTGTTCATTGTAGGCGGATGGGTCAGGAATGCGCTTCTTTCTCTGCCCCATATAGACATTGATGTATGCAGCGAAGCACTTCCGACGGATGTTTGCTCTTTTCTTTCAAAAGAGGAAGGCATTGAGTCCTTTGTCAAATGTGAACGGCTGGGCACGCTGGAAATAAAGATTTTCAATGGCGAACACGTGTTCCTATGCGAATACTCGGCATTCCGCCATGAGAGCTACGGAGAAGGCGGCCATCATGCTCCTGAAAATGTATGGTTCACAAAAGAGCTTGACAAAGACGCTTTCAGGCGGGATTTTTCAGTGAATGCCTTGTATCTGGACATCATTTCAGGCGAAATCAAGGATCCGACCATGGGTTTGCCGGACTTGGCGGGAAGCATGCTCCGTACTACTTCGCAGGATGCGGAGTGGATAATCAAAGACGACGGGCTGAGGATCCTCAGGATGGTGCGCCTTGCGTGCGAACTGGGCTTTCTCATACAGCCCGGGCTTTATAGGACGGCAAAACGGCTGATCCATCTTCTTAAAGATATATCCAAGGAGAGGATAAAGGAAGAACTAGTAAGGATACTTCTTGCAGATACCCGCTATCCTTCCCGTATTCCAAGATTTGATTTGCCCGCGCATGCGCGGGGCATCTTCATGCTGAAAGACCTTGGCGCACTGGAATATATCCTTCCCGAGCTTCTTGAAGGCCAGGGCGTGATCCAAAGGCAGGATTTCCATGCATACGACGTGCTTACTCACAGCATCTTGGCATGTGCGCTTTCACCGCCCCGGCTGGCGCTTCGCATCGCGGCGCTTTTGCACGACGTCGGGAAACCCCAGGCGCTTAAAAAAAGCGGAAATATGTACGGGCATGACATCATCAGCACCGAGATAGCCCGCAAGGCGCTCGGGCATGACGGCCTGCGGTTTGATAATAAAACGCTCAGTGAAGTGTGCGAGCTTATCCAGCTTCATATGTTTGACCTGGACAACAGGGCAAAAGATTCGACAGTGCGAAAAAAATTTGCGAAGGTCGGCGAAAGGATGGCAAGAAATCTGATCCTGCTTCGGGAAGCGGATGTCGCGGGCTCGGGAAAGACGAGCACAATGCCACCCGAAATCAAAAAGTGGGAAGCCATCCTCAGCGATATGAGGCAGAGAAAGACGCCGGTACACGAAACGGAATTAGCGCTTTCGGGGAAAGATATAATGAAATTGATCGGGGAAGGGCCATCTCCGAAGATAGGAAAGATAAAAAAGGCGATGTTCGAATACGTCGTGCTCAACCCCGAGAAAAACACGAAAGCGGCTTTGGAAGGTTTTGTAGGGAGATATGTAAAAAGATCATAAGAGTCCGAATAATAAATTGATTTGGCCAACTGCTTGATTCTTTCTTTGCAGATATGATATCATGCACATAAATTTAGAATAATTATAAAAATGGCATAATGATTGAGGGTAGACAATATTTAATCTTTAGAATCACTTTATTGATGGTTTAAAATCATGAAAAAATCTTCCTTAATAAGAAATATCGTGTTGTTTTGCGCGATCCTGATTGCCTTTTTTATCCCTTTGCGCATGACATCGGCCGGCTCAGCTCCTACACTTTACCGTTACGGAACAAACGGAATGGTATGCCTTACTTTTGACGACGGATGCGGAAGAAAAAATGTTGAGCGGATTCTTAAAGTGCTCCGGGAAAACGAGGTACACTGTTCGTTTTTTGTCATGGGTAAACAGCTGAAGGCCTACCCCGATCTTTGGCGGCAGGCGATACAGGATGGGCACGAAATATGTTACCATTCCATGAGACACAGCCATATGACAAAACATAGCGACGAGTTTCTCAAAAGGGATATCGAGCAATGGTTCCAGACGGCAAAGGAAGTGCTCGGGGAAGATTATAATATACCCAATATTATCCGGCTCCCCGGCGGTGATGGATATAAGTCTAAACGGGTAATGAAAGTGATCACAGAGCTTAATCTCAGGGCTGTTGGATGGAGCCAGGATACATCCTCGAAAGGAAAATCCATTGCAAAAATCATCAGATACATGTTCAGGACCCCGAAGCCCAATTCCATCGTCCTCATACATTTCGACCCGCAAAACGCCAGGGCGCTCCCACTCTATATCAAGGTGCTGAAAAGCAGGTTCACTTTGGGCAAGGTCACCGAAGCTTTAGCGCCGCTGCCTACACCGACCCCGACGCCTGAGCCAACGCCGACACCTGCGCCTACTCCTGATTATTCACCCACGCCCGGACTATGAAACAGCGCTGCGCTCAAGGGCTTGAGCGTGATATCATACCCTGTAATCCAAATCTAAATCGTATTAAACAGATTATTCCAAGGGGAGTTCGATAATGATCGTCGCCTTTACATGCTATTATCATCCCAAAGGGCCGGAGCATGCTGCATGTGCCCGGCAGGGATGTAAAGAAAAGGGCAGAGGGGATTGCAGCTTTTTGAATTACCGGGACGCCATCGAAAAAGCCGGCCTGGTTCAGAGTTTGCCGCGATACGTTGACGATTTCACTTCTATGGATGACAAGGAATTGAACCGCTCATGTATGGACATCGCCTGTATGTGTTCGGGACTTATCTTGACCGGCGGGGGGGACATTTCATGGGAAAGCGCGTACGAAAAGGAAGACTACAAGCAGAACAGCGACATGATTAAATACATATCGGTTGAAAGGGACAGGCTGGAAAGAGCGTTATTTTCGGCTTTCTGCAAAGTTGGAAAACCCGTGCTTGGAATCTGCAGAGGGATGCAGGTGATCAACTGCTTATGCGGCGGTACGATCTATGCGGATATCGGAGCGGCGAGGAATATTCACCACCCCGGAACCGGCAGCGGGGAAGACAAACTGCACGCCATTTCTCTAAGACCGGGCTGCTGGCTCTGCCAGGCGGGGCTTCCGCTTTCTACCACGGTAAACAGCCACCACCACCAGGCGGTCAAGACCCTGGGCAACGGGCTCACTATTGATGCGACATCGCCTGACGGGCTTATCGAGGGCTTTTCGGATGAGAGCAGAAAGCTTTACGCAATGCAGTGGCACCCTGAAAGAATAGGGCAGACGCTTGCTGAAAAGGAAGAAGAAAGCATGGAAATCTTTGCACATTTTGCCCGTATAGCCAGGGGCAATTGACACTTGAAAAGGGCAGAAAAACATTGTAAGATAAGATGTATGCCGAAAAGCGGGATATTTTATATTTTGATGATGCTCAGTTTTTTTAGATATGTTGATTCCTGAAGGGGGGAAAAAGGTTGGATTTTGAACAGAATGCCAGGAAATTCATCAACAGCGACCATATTGGCAATTATGTGGATATCGGCGATATCAGCATTCATTATCTCGAAGCAGGCGAAGGGGATGTCCTCCTTTTAGTCCATGGGATCGGCCAATCGCTTTATACTTGGCGCAAAAACTTCTATGAGCTTGCCAAAAGCTTCAGGGTCATTGCCATAGACCTGCCCGGGTACGGGTACTCAGGAAGACCCGATGCTGCCTATACCATCGAGGAAAACAGCCAGTTTATCGAGGGCTTTTTAAATACGCTGCAAATAAAGACGTGCCACATCGCAGCATTCGGTTCAGGTGCGCTTTATGCGCTATATTTTATGTATTCGAACCCCAAACGGGTGAAAAGGGCTATCGTTATTGCCCCGGGCGGCTTGACGGCTTCCTGCCCTCAGCAGGTCCGCATGCTCGGCGGGAAAATGATGGGCCGTATGAGCGCCATGATGATCAACGAGAGAACGGTGCGCACACTGCTGGAGGGCTGCTATTTTGACAGGACGCTGATCTCAAACGACGATGTGAGGGAATACTACCTGCCCATAAATGACACCGTCAGCAAGGAAGCCATTTTAAGGTCGGTCAGCAACCTGAACATGGGAACTGTCATGGATGTGCTGCGTGATGTGGAGCAAAAGGTGCTGATCATGTGGGGCAAGGATGACAGCTGGCGCCCGCCCGAGATGGCTAACCTCTTCCATGCGGCGATGAAAAACAGCTTGCTGCTTGAAATTCGCAACTGCGGCCACCTGATGCACGAAGAAAAACCTGAAAAGTTCAATGCTGCCGTACTGGAATTTCTTCATGAAAAGAAACGATCCTCATAAATCGGCTGAATGGATCATCGTTATCCCCGGCATCTTGCCGGGTTTATTTTTTGCAATGACATCTTTGGGCACTCTTGCCTTTTGGGATTTCACGCCCCATAATTTGTTATAATATCAATCAAGATGCTGCGGCCTGCCTCAGTACATCAAACCCATTACCATACTTCATACCGGCTATCCGGAAGAGGCACTCAGCGTATCTGAGAAAGATAGGAAACCATTTGCAGAAGTGGCGTTTCATGGAATATGCATAAACCCGTAAATTCAACAGGGCTTACGGGATTTGACCTTGCCACCATGGATGGCTCCTTGCTATAATTAGCAATTAGATATGGCTTTGGAAGGACGGGCGAGATTGGCGGACAAATATGAAATAGGCCAACTCCTGCAGTTGAAAAAAAAACACCCCTGCGGAGCGGATAAATGGGAGATCGTACGTTTGGGCGCTGATGTCAAACTCAAATGCTCCGGCTGTGGGCGGATGGTTTTTCTTGAGCGCGAGGAGCTGACAAGAAGGACCAAGAAAATTTTAGGCAGGAGTGAAGAAAAGAATAATGGATGAGATCCGAAAGAGATACAATCCGAGAAAAAGAAGCCAGGGAAGAGAAGCACTTTCCTGGGTACTGACGATAGCCATCGCCATTGCCATTGCGTTTTTTTTCCGGTTTTTCGTGGTGGAGATCATCCGCGTAGACGGCCCTTCAATGGAAGATACGTTATATACGGATGAACAACTGGTAGTGACCAAGCTGGACTATGTATTCGGCAGGCCCGAAAGAGGCGACATCATCATTACAAAATTTGAAGACAGGGAAGGGTTGATCGTAAAGCGGGTGATGGGGCTGCCGGGAGAAACGATAGAAATAAAAGATGGGAACGTCTATATAAACGGGGAGAAGATAGACGATAAATATGCCACCGTCAAACCCGATGAACCTATGGAGCCGGTGGAGATTCCCGAAGGGTATGTCTTTGTCATGGGGGACAACCGCAACAACAGCACGGACAGCCGTGTCATCGGCCCGCTGCCAATGCAAGATATCGTAGGTGTAGCGCATTTTGTGGTATATCCGTTTGACAAAATGAAAGCGATCGGGAGATAAGCATTGTGGGAAAGGGGCTGCGCCCCCTTCCCAACCTTCCCCCGTCTTGCCCCGCTTGTGCTGCGCATGGCCAGCGGGGCGCTTCTTCTCGTCTCGAAACTGCTTTGTACTGACATTTGACGCGCATGTCGAGTATTTGGGAGAGGGGCTTCGCCCCCCTTCCCAAACCCACCCCCTAAGATAATTTATAAACGGATTGACAGAAAGATTAAGCTGACTACAATGACAAGCCAAGAGATTGCCGCGTCGCTAAAGCTCTTTGAAATGACAGGCGGTATTTATATCTATTTGACGTGACTATGACAGCGATATGGAGTAGCTTTGCGCTTAATTTGCGCTTAATATAAAGGTACAATAGAAGTATTTATCAGTTATTACTATAGTGCATAAAAATAAAAAACCGCCCGGAATCTCCCCGGACGGTTTGCCTTTTCTATGACCTATAATTTACCTATTCCAGCACTGCCCGTATCCTTCTAACCCCTGCTGAGGAGCTTTCCTCCTTCTGTATCCTGAACTTGCCGAGTTCTCCCGTCCGGGAGGCGTGCGGGCCTCCGCATATCTCGCAGGAAAAGCTGCCCATGGTATAGACCTTGACCACATCGCCGTATTTGGCGTCGAATATCCCCATGGCCCCTTTTGTACGGGCGTCCTCGATAGACATCTCCTCACAAACGACAGGCGCATCGGCTTTTATCCATTCATTAACAAGGTTCTCCACGGATTTTATCTCATCCTCTGTCAGCTTGCGCTCGAAGTTGAAGTCGAAACGCAGGCGCTCTACGGTTATATTGCTGCCTCTCTGGCGGATATCTTCGCTGACCAGATTGCGCAGCGCGGCGAGCAGCAGATGCGTAGCGGTGTGCAGCCGGGCCGTCTGTTCAGAAGCATCTGCGAGGCCGCCTGCGAAGCGCTGTTCAGAGCCCTGACGGGAAACCTCCTGATGCTGCCGGAATCTTTCCTCGAAGCCGGCTGTATCCACATTCAGACCGCGTTCGCGCGCCAGCTCGACGGTGAATTCTACAGGAAAGCCGAAGGTATCGTAGAGCCGGAATGCGGTTGCCCCGTCAATGAGCCGTCCCTGCACCTTACCGGCGGCCTTTTCGAATTCGCGCAAGCCCGAGATAAGGACGCGCTCAAAGCGCTCCTGTTCCCGTAAAAGCTCGTTCTGGATAAAGGGTTCATTCTTTTTGAGCTCTGGATAGATTGAGCTGTACCGCGCAACGACGGCAGCCGACACCTCGCCGAGGGAGCCCTCGGGCATGCCGATGGCGTGGGAAAACCGGATGGAGCGGCGAATGAGGCGGCGAAGGACGTAGCCCTGGTCTACATTGCTGGGCGTGATGCCGTGCTCGTCTCCCATTATGAAAGTGGCGCAGCGCATATGGTCTGCGATGATGCGGATGGCGCGGGTAGTCTCGGGATCATCCCCGTGTCTTTTTCCCGAGAGCTTTTCGATGGTGGCGACGGTGCCGGAAAAAAGGTCTGTTTCGTAAACGGTGGCTTTGCCCTGAAGGATGGCGGCGGTGCGTTCAAGCCCCATGCCTGTATCCACGTTCTTCTGTGAAAGAGGCTCGTACCTGCCGTCAGCCGTCTTATTATATTCCATAAATACGTCGTTCCAGATCTCAAAGTATTTGCCGCAGCTGCATACGGGAGAGCAGGATGCAGAACAGGCGGGCGAGCCCGTATCTATGAACATCTCCGTATCGGGCCCGCATGGGCCGGCGATGCCGGCAGGGCCCCACCAATTGTGGCGCTTGGGGAGAAAGAAGATATGGCTCTCTTCTACTCCGAGGTGCCGCCAGATGTTGTAGGACTCAATATCCCGGGGAGCGTCCTCATCGCCCTCGAAGCATGTGAAATATAGCTTTTTTTGGGGTATGTTCAGCCACTTTTCAGACGTCAGAAACTCGAAGCTCCACTCTATGGCTTCCTTTTTGAAATAGTCGCCGAGAGACCAATTACCCAGCATCTCAAAAAAGGTACAGTGCGAAGGATCGCCCACCTCTTCGATATCCCCCGTGCGCACGCACTTCTGCACGTTTGCGAGGCGCTTTCCAGCCGGGTGCTTTTCGCCCAGGAGATAGGGTACCAAAGGATGCATGCCTGCCGTCGTGAAAAGGACGGTGGGGTCGTTTTCGGGTATCAATGAGCCACTGGGGAT
>JAUYED010000051.1 GCA_030691525.1 Bacillota bacterium
TACTGGTCAAGCGGGACGCTTGATTTTGCATCCGGCAATGCAGCCGCGCTGGCACATGCACAGACCTACGCCTTTATCGTGCTGAGCCTGTCGCAGCTTTTCCACGCGCTGAATATGCGCAGCATGACCCATTCGGTATTCAAAGTGGGGATCTTCAAAAACATGTGGCTTATCGGAGCAATAATAATAGGCATCACGCTCCAGATAGCGGTAGTGGGCATCCCGTTCCTCGAAAAGGCATTCGGTACGGTGATGCCGGACCTTAGAGGATTGCTTTTGGTCGCAGGGCTTTCCATCGCGCCGCTTGTGATCCATGAGATCGCCAAGCTGTTTATTTCGATGTGCAGGGCAATTACAAAAAGGGAAGGGAAAAAAGCAGGGGTTTGAAAGCCATTGAATCAGAAAGAGGGCAGTGTTATCTGCCCTCTTTCTGATTGCTTATTATAAGTCGCATCACTTCTTTGACGGGTCCTCCATCAGCCCGAGGAAAAGAGGAAGCCCTGTATCCCCGTCCATGATGCCATAGATGAAGGGGTGGTCGAAAGTGATGACCACGGTATTTTCCGGGGCGATCGCCGTAAGAGGTATCTCCACGGAGGTAACGGCCCCGGCTTCGGTACCGAGTTCATCAACGCGGCAGAACGTCTTATGCTTGACCTCTCCGATATATAGATCCTTTTCATGTGAGGCGTTCATGCCTGAAAGATCCGCATAGCCCGGGTCAAACGCGACGCCCATGCCCATATCTGTCAGCTCATTTATTAAACTGTCTTCGTAAGCGATTTCAAACTTGGGGAGTGTCAGATTGACCGTGCCTTCTTTGAGATTGCTCAAAAGTTCAGATGCAGACGCGCTATCGAGTGAATCCAGGAATGCGCGCACATCTGTGCCTTCTGCCGGCAGAATGGCAAAAAAGCTGAACCTGCCATCATCATAGGGGAGAATGACGCCCAGAGCGCCGTCTCTGTCTATGTAGCTCAAATTGCTTTCGCTATGCATGTATTTCACATCCACGCTGCCAGAGGGGGCGGCAAACTGCCCGTCAAAGCTTTTTGAGGCCTCGAATGGGGTCTGCCATGTCCCTTTGAAGTACACGGCATTGATCAAGTACATCACGACATCGGCATCAATCTTATCAATGATGCTGTCTATCACGCCTTTGGTATTGTCCTTGACCCAGCCATTGATGGTCTCCACCGCTTCGGGTTTATTAAAATCCAAACTGCGGGCGGCAGCTGCAAAGAAGTCCGCATTCTTTTGCAGAAACTCCTTATCCGCTTCAAATCCCAAGCGGTACCAGATGGAATCTGCAACAGAAAGCTGCGTCTTGCCGCTTGTCTGCTTCAAAAAGCTGATCCAGTCCCGGCAGGCAGTATTCAATTCTTCTTCTGTAAGCCCTTTGGAGCGCAAAGCTTCGAGCATGGCTTCACGCGTCTCACCCTGTGCTCCGTTCAAAGCCATACCCAGAGCCAAATAGATGGAAACCGGTGAGATGAGCACGTTGCCGCTGTTTTTCCCGGAATTTTTGAAAATATCCCATGAAAAATCAGAAACATCGGCTGAGAACTTGCTATCCAGCTGATCCGGGGCGGCAGGCCAGGTTGCAGGCACGATTTCCGCCATCAGATCGCCGCCGCCCGCTCCGATGACTCCCGTACAACCCGTCAAAAGTAAAGCCGCCGAAAGGGCGAAAGCAACAATGATCTTCAAAATTTTTTTCACATCCAAGCACCTCCATATTCATTATTTTGACGCAGCCCAAGGGCTTAAAGTTCCAGAGAAAAGATGTTATGACAATGATAATCTGAAAAATTGATTGCGAAATTTGACCGAATGAACATAATAAAGGTAGAACAGTAAGAATCCGGATGATAACGTTCCCGATTTACCCTGAAGATAAGGGGGTCAAGGAGGATAAAGGATATATGGAGTGCAAGAAGCAAACCAATATCAAAGGATGTCCGTGCACATATACACCATGCAGCCGAAAAGGTCTGTGCTGCGAATGCGTGACCTATCACAGGAGCAGCGGAGAGCTGCCCGCGTGTTTTTTCTCTAAGGAAGCGGAAAAGACGTATGATAGAAGTGTGCGCAGATTCATAGAGGACAACAGGAAATATTGACCGCAACTTAAAGCTAGGGTGCTTAGTACCTATGTACGTGCACCACCCATTTGACATAATATTATGGACTATACGTACAGTTTACTATATAATGCTCATTGAAAAACCACCTGATGCCAATGGCGAATTTATAAAGCGGAGCAAACGAATGCTTAAAACAGGGCTGGCAAAATACAGGATGCTTCTATCCGAACTGGTGAAGCGCGATATCAAGATAAAATACAAGGGCTCGATCCTGGGGATCGTCTGGTCGGTGCTCAGCCCTCTGCTGATGATGCTGGTCATGGCGGCAGTATTTTCTCTTATTTTCCACTTTGATATCCCACACTATGTAGTATACCTTCTGACAGGGCAGGTTTTTTTCAGCTTTATGGTTGAAGCTACGACGCTCTCCATGCAGTCCATCCTCGGCAACGGATCACTTCTTAGAAAGGTGTACGTGCCCAAATATATCTTCCCGCTTTCCAAGATCATCTCCACCATGGTGAACCTTGCTTTCATCATGGTCGCTGTTTTTATAGTCATGGCAATTGACGGGGTGCCTTTTTCCTGGTCGTTGCTGATGATACCGGTAGCGGTATTTTACCTTTTCCTTTTTACACTGGGTCTAGGGCTCTTGCTTGCTGCTGCCGTCGTGTTTTTCCGCGACATAGCGCATATCTACGGGGTTTTTGTAACAGCATGGATGTATTTCACGCCGATATTCTACCGCGTTGATCTGATCCCGCCTCAATACCAAATAATATTCAAACTGAATCCCATGTACCATTACGTGTCATATTTCAGAATGATAATTCTGGAAGGGCGGGTTCCGCCGCTGGAGTTCAATGCAGTATGCCTTGGAATAGGAATCGTGATGCTTTTCCTGGGCGCTGCATTTTTTAAAGCGAAACAGTATAAATTTTTGAACTATGTATAAGAGGTAAACAATGCCCGAAGAACCCGTTATAAAAGCCAGCAACATCTCCGTAAAATTTAACCTGAACAGAGAAAAAGTATACAGCCTCAAAGAGTATGTGGTACGCATGTTCAAAGGTAAACTCCACTATGATGAATTCTGGGCGCTTCGGGACGTTTCATTTGAAGTCATGCGCGGCGAAATACTCGGCATCGTCGGTCTGAACGGAGCCGGAAAGAGCACGCTTCTGCGCGTAATAGCGGGCGTTTTAAAACCCACATCAGGAAAAATATCCGTACACGGGACAATAGCCCCGCTTATAGAGCTGGGCGCGGGATTTGATATGGAGCTTACCGCAAGGGACAATATATACCTCAACGGCGCTTTCCTCGGCTATGACAGAAAGACCATGAACAAAAAATTTGACGAGATTATCCACTT